>CAIXAQ010000927.1 GCA_903917425.1 uncultured Bacteroidales bacterium | reverse complement strand
TGATAAAAAAGCGGATCGAAACCAAAAATGGGATAGTGAAATAGAATAGCGATAATCAACTGGAGATAAAGTCGCATTCCGTATTTCATCAGCTCTGAAACACTGAAATCCTGAAAATCTGGAACTTCGAAACCCTGAAACTCCGAAACTCTGAAACTCATTCGCCCTACCCACGCACAAAATGCTCCATTTCCATCGGTATTTCAAGCGAAAGCTCTATTAATCCTGCAAATTCACCCTCCTTGAACCAGGGCGATTGGTAAATCATCTTCTTGATCCCGTTTTTCTCAATGGTATAAGCATTCTTGGTTTGAATATCGAGCAATTCCCGTAATTTTACAGCCGAAGGCCCATGGTGATATTCAAATAAACTAATGCCAATAATATCGGCACCGCCGTATTTCGCGAATGTGCTGATTGAGCGGTCATTCATATAAAGAATGATGGCTTCGGTATCACAAACTGTGATCGCAAAAGGCAGTTCTTTTGCCATTGCGGGAATCTGTATAAGGAAATCAGTGTTATTCATCGGTAAGTTTTCAAAATTTATCGCAAAAATAACCTTATTAAGATTGCTAAAATAAATAAAGTTGTATATTTGCACCCTCTTAACGGCCCCGTAGCTCAACTGAATAGAGTACCACACTACGGATGTGGGGGTTCCAGGTTTGAATCCTGGCGGGGTCACCATTATAAAATTAAAAGCCTGTAAATCAAACGATTACAGGCTTTTTTAATTTGGTGGGTACAACTATGCTGCTTCCTGCAAGGTTCGTTTTGTCTGTTTTTACAGATTTACTTTCCTGATCTGGCCTGCGCACTTCAAAATCAACATATTTATTTATTTCTTTGTTTGGGATTCTTATGCCTGAGGGACCTTCTGAATTGAATTGTTCGTCAGTCCAACCTTTTTGCATCATTATTACGTACTTTTGCTTTTACGCTGCTGATAAATTTTTACAACACAAATGTTTACATCTTAATCCGGTTAATCTTGATGTAACTGATCTGGCTTACTTATAAGTTGAATATTTCAGATCTCTTTCCGGAAACCCGCAATACAAATCAGGAAAGATAAATAGTTAAGAAAATGCAAATCAACTCATTCAAAAACAGACTTATATGAAAACTTCTGAACTCATTTCCGGACGTGAAATAGTAGGCACTCCTTCCGATACCAGGTCTGCTTTCTTCAAAGAGCGTTATCTCGGTTCTCCGTTGATGATGGATATTGAGTATATAAAACATCTCACGGCCTCTCATAAACTCACCGAAGGCATGGAGGTTCTCGAACGACGGGCTACCGACCATGCCTATGCACTTTCGCAAATGACGGCTGTTATACATGAAAAGGATATGCTGGCGGGCAATAAAACCCGTTTTATAAGAGGTGCCATACCCTATGTCAACTATGCCGCCGATCCTTTCTTAAAAGAAATGCGGAAAGAAGAGCAGGACGCACAATCGAAATATGCCGAACAAGGTGAAGGCGGAGGAATTAAAAATTCCAGGGCAGAAGCCGCATTGAATGGCTTCAGACTGGTATCCGAAAAATTTCTTCTCTCGGCCGAAGATTACGGGCAGTTTGAAGAAATATGCGAGTATTGGGAAGATAAATGCTTTATGGAGCAGGGTAACCGCCTTTGGAAAACCCAATTCGGGAATGCAGCGTTTATTGAAAACGGGTGGAAAATCGGCCTGTATTCTGCTCCTCACGAACCTTGTCCCGAGGGACGCCTGATCCTGGATTTTGAAACGGCTCTGGCAAAAGGATATCACACCATTATCCGCGAAACGGAAGAAAAAATTCATTCATTCCAGCCTGAAAACATTGCAGACAGCGAAAAAATTCATTTCTGGCGGGCATCTATTACCGTCCTTCACGGGGCCATTGCTTTAGTTGAAAGTTATGCCGCACAGGCTGAAGCCCTTGCAAATACAGAAAAAAACCCTACGCGAAAAGAGGAACTCATACAAATGGCTGCAGTATGCAGGCACGTGCCCATGGAAAGTCCGCGCAATTTCCAGGAGGCAATTCAGTCATTCTGGTTTACATACCTGCTGGGGCATATTGAGGGATCTCACCTGGGTTATTCGCCGGGCAGGCTTGATAAAGTCCTTTACCCATATTATAAAAATGATCCGGATATCAACCGCGAAAAGGCAATCGCACTTTTCGAGGAGATGTTCGTGAAAATGACCCAGATCGAATACATAGCCAGCCTGAGCTGGCAGGGGCTGGGCCATGGAAATCTATACCAGAACCTGATTCTTGGCGGTATTGACGAAAATGGCGAAAGGTCCGATAACGAGGTTTCATTCGCTATCCTGCAGGCACAGATTAATATGCAACTCACTCAGCCGACGCTTTCGGTTTGGTGGGACGAAAAACTCGACACCGACTTCCTTTTGAAAGCAGCCGAATGTGTAAAGACAGGTGTCGGCTACCCCGCATTTTTCAACCAGACCACGTATATACAGCATGAATTGAAAACCAGCGGCCTGCCCCTGGATGTGATACGTAAAAACTGCGCCATAGGCGGATGTACCGAACCTACGCTGCAGGGAATGTCGCACGGCATAGTGCAGGCCGGCTTTGTGAATCATGGGAAAATGATCGATCTGGTGATGAACCAGGGCGTCGATCCTTTTACAGGAATCCGCATGGCCGAATCGCGACAGCCCGCCACTTTCGAAGACGTCCGGAAGTATTATATCGACATTATGCATGATGCTATCCGCAATTGGCAGCAGTACTGGAACATTGTGATGATAGCACACCGCAACACGGTGCCGTTGGTATTTTGTTCCGTTTTTGTAAACGATTGCCTGGCAAATGGAAAATGCATGGATGATGGAGGAGCCTTGCTCAACCAGTCAATCACCACCTTATCGTCGGGACTGGTGAATGTTGCCAATTCGCTGGCAGTTATAAAGAAACTCTGCTACGACGATACAGTATGCTCTTTTGAGGAACTCCGCTTTGCTGTTAATGAAAACTGGAAAGGCTTTGAGCCTTTACGCAAAAAAGCACTGGCAGTTCCTCATTGGGGAAATGACGATAATTATGTGGATGATATCTTCCTGGACCTCTTTGATGAATATTGCGACTGGGTTTCGGGGCAGGATAATTACCTTGGCAAACCCTATGACCCGTCGATGCTGGCTATTTCCACTCCTGTGCCTTTCGGAAAAGTCTGTAATGCTTTCCCTGATGGACGACTGAAAGGAGAATCTCTTGCCGATGGCGTTACCTCACCGTTTCCCGGAACCGATATGTTCGGACCTACGGCCGTCATACGGTCTTCCTCCAAAGTAGATCATACCCGCATCCGCGGTGGCCTGCTGAATCTTAAATTTCATCCTTCAGCCCTCAAAGGTGAGAGCGGCTCGAAAAATATGCTGGCACTTATTAAAACGTATTTCGAAAAACCGGGATTCCATGTGCAGTTTAATGTAGTCGATTCAAGGATGCTTCTGGATGCCCAGCAGCATCCCGAAAACTACCGCGATCTTGTAGTAAGAGTAGCCGGATTTTCAGCCTATTGGGTTGAAATGAGTAAGGCTCTCCAGGATCAGGTAATCTGGCGCACAGAACACAGCTTGTAAATAATGACTGGTACAATCCTTAGCATTCAGCATTATGCTGTGCATGATGGGCCTGGCATACGAACGCTTGTGTTCATGAAAGGATGCCCTTTGCGTTGCTCGTGGTGCTGCAATCCTGAGTCGCAATCGGCCCTGCCACAGTTACGCTACCTTAAATTTCACTGCAAGGCATGCCTTGAATGCGTCGAAAACTGTCCGACAGCTTCTGTATCGGCATCCGACGATGGAATGCAACGCTCATTTGATGAATGCATCGTCTGCGAATCGAAAGTGTGTATCGAAAAATGCAATTACGATGCTATTACTTTGTCGGGTAAAGAAATTACTGCCACTGAATTGGTTAAAGCTATAGCCCTGGATATCCCTTTTTACCGGAATTCGGGGGGAGGAGTTACTTTTTCGGGAGGTGAGCCCCTTATGCAACCCGCATTTCTGCTTGAGGTGCTGAAAGAATGTAAAGCTTTTGAAATACATACAGCCATCGAAACCTGTGGATGGGCCGACAGGAAAGCCTTTCAAAATATTCTACCATTTACTGACCTGTTCCTTTTCGACCTGAAAATCATGGATCCTGAATCGCACCTGATGCATACGGGCAGGAAGATAGGACCTATACTCGAAAATCTTGCTTTCCTTGCATCCGAAAATGCCGACATCATAATCCGGCTGCCACTGGTGCCAGGCATTACAGATACTCTTCCGAATATGGAAAGCATTGCTGAAACCATGCTTGCAAACGATCTGAAACGAATCTGCCTTGAGCCATACCACAGCCTTGGGCAAGCAAAGTATGAAGAGCATGGTTTGAAGTGTAGCCTGGATCATTTGGAGCTATACAATATGCAGCAAATCAATAAATTGTGTGAATTTTTTACCTTGCACGGCTTGCTTTGCGAAGTTGCATAGGCGATTGATGGGAAATACTTCAACTAATTCTTTTTCCCAAATAGAAAACAATTAACCTGGCATATCGAAAAGTCAACTGCCACAAAGCAGACCCAGATTAGCAGTCTGATTTCATCAAACTTTTTTTATTGGCAATAGTTTGCTATTAATGGCTATAGTACAGAATACATTAGTACAACACCTATTTATGCCCGCAATTCCGAAATCAAAAATAAAATTCCAAAATCTTTCATGGTAATTGTCTAAACGGGTCAATTGGCTATAATCTTCCTGACAATTTGCTCACCATCGGTCCGAATTACGGCAAAATAGATTCCGGGTGACAAATAAAGATCCTGAAATAAGGTATTCAAGGGGAAGATGCCCGAATTGATGATTTCTTTCTTTGCATGTACGATGCCGCTTATATCAAGCAACATGATCTCCACTGGTCCAGTCTTCTCGGAATCAATGTAAATATTGATTTCACTGCATTTTCCGGGATTAGGGTAAATACTCGCTTTTAGTAAAGGCAATGTTTTTCCTGATATGTCTTCCTTAGATGTAAAAGCCCGGGATTCTGACCAGACGGCATCGCCATCGCGTGTAATTCCCCTTACTGACCAGTAATATGTTTTGCCTGGTTCGGCTGTAAAATTCTTAATGCCAGCATATGTCTGTTTACCGCAGGATGCACTGTAAACAGTGGAGCCTGGTCCGGCCTGAGGTTCGGTGGAAATATAAAATGTATAATCATCAAGAACGCCTTCTTCTTCAGCCTCCCAATTGAAAAGTGATTCAGGAATATTCAGACTGGATCCGTTATCCGGGGATAATTGCGTGATCTTGGCATGGGAAGTTCCCACAAGATATGCTATGTACCAGGGCTTCTGCCCGTTAAGGCTATCGAGGTACCACCAGGGAGCCACATTGGGTTTAAACCAGAAAATACTCATATCGTAATATGAAAGATTAATCCCGTATACCTTATCCGTTAACTGTTTAAGCGAAACTTCCACTTCAGTCCCGAATTCCGTTTCGTATGTGTTTTCCGTCGAATAAGTGATATCCTGGTCATAACTTCCTGTGATCTTAAAAACTGCCGGAATCTTCACAGAGGCACTGATACCCCAGTTGTAGGAATTGGATTTTTCAACACTTGACGTAGAAGTGTTAGTTTGTGAAAAAGTAAAAACCTGGCCGGCATTTGGGTTTGTCCAACCAATCGATTGAAGCGGAGAAACACCAAAGCCGGAGATATCGTTATGCATGGCCACCCTGTGACCTGCCTTCCAGTCGTTAAGGCTTGGGTCATTTGGCTCATTGATCTTAAACGGAAACTCACTTATTTCTTTATTTTCGGTCAGAGTTAAAACGCCCAGAGTCCGGAACTGGTACTGCAGTGAATTAGAGACAGGATATTTCAGGCTATTATCGTACCATGGGTAAACCTGGTAACTGACCCTGGTTATCTGCGGAATGTTCCATATAAAGTAACCCAATTCCTGGGAATGTTCATTTAAGCCAAAATTGGTTGCCAGTTTTGACTTGACAGTACTCTTTGAAGAGACTTTTGATTTATACGTATTAGCATACTTAAATGAAGATTCAAAGGTAACCAATTCAGAAAATCCTGTTTTTATGGAGCCGCCGAGCGAATAGGTATCCTCGAAGGATGATGTCACTTCCGTGGAATTCTGGTTATCAACCGTAAAAGAGAGTTCAGTAGGCTCATCAGTGAAGTGATGTTCTTCCCACACCAGCCAGTCGATTGAGCAGGGAGGAGCTCCGTCAACGATACCCACCAGTGTCCAGAGTTTTCGGATCTCTGGGCCGTAAATACTGTCATCAGCAAGGTCAAGGCTCGAAACCGAGCTACCTGGTACCGGCCGCCAGAAATCAGAATTAAATATAGCACCGTTGAATTTCTTCTTTGAATCGGGATAAAAAAGCATCAATTGCTGAGCTAGTCCATTCTTTACAGCCGTATCAGTGCCGAATGCTTTGGGAGTCATAAGTGTAGCTCCCTGCAGGCAATACTCCCCACTGACGAGATCAGGGTAAGCGCTTGCCGGCAGAACGACTGACGACTCAAATGAAAGCTCGGGAGCTTTTGTGGCATCATCTGGTATCCATATTGTATAATC
>CAIXAQ010000926.1 GCA_903917425.1 uncultured Bacteroidales bacterium | reverse complement strand
CATCACTTTTCACTCATCACTTTTCACTCATCACTTTTCACTCATCACTTTTCACTCATCACTCATCACTCATCACTCATCACTCTTTCTAATACCTCATCCCCCAGAACCACGGTTGTTCCTCTGCTTTCCGTTCTTTAATCTGCTTTGCTACAAGTTTTGTATATTCCGCCATATCAATCTTTTTCCCTTTAATTTTCAGCGGAACATCGAGTTCGGTGGTTAGTGGTTTTAAATCTATTTTATCAGCAGTCATAACAAAGGCACCGTTGTTTATGTCAACCTCCAATATAATTCCGGGCAGACCGATAAAACGATCGGGACCGGTGCTGACAGGCATATCGAGGGCAAACCAGACCTGTGTATTCTGCTTCCGGAGAGTGTCGGTCATGGATGCATTCATGCAAATGTGGCCGGCTACTTCTTTCATGTCATTCAATATTTTCCAGACAGGTGGCACTATCGAATCGTGGATAAGGTAATTCTTTCCAAGAAAATACACTCCATCGTAAAGTGTACTTTCTTTGAAATTCCGTTTCATAAAGAACAATTCTTTACGGTTGCTCCATCCTTCATTACCGGGTTCGGCGGCTTCTTCCGAATCTTCATATTTCGATTCGGTAGCATTAAAATGCAGGAGTGTATAACTTTTCCATTCCGAACGGTTTCCCCACATGTACATCATGCGGTCGCGCTGGTTTTTGCTCAGGTAATCGAGGGTCGACATCATTTTAGCCCAGTTCTGGGTTTGCAGGTATCGGATGGTTCCTTCTGGTGCCTGGGCGCGGATTTGAGTGGTTTCAACAAGCAGAAAACCAATTAATGCTATTAAAAATACCGGTATATTCCTTTTCATTCTGATACTTCGATTTTAAGTTAGTTCAAAAACGGATGCTATAAAGCAATAAAATTGGCTGGGGCTTTTTACATGAAACGGTTTTTCTGAATTTTGGTTTCGAACCCCTTCATATTGTACGAAACGCTCAGCATGAAATAGCGCGCCAGTGTGTTCGTTTTGGTTGCCTGTATGTAATTTTTAGTTGCGTATTGGCTGACATTAATGTTTTTATTGAAAATATCGAAAGCCGCCAGGCGCATTTCAAATTTACTTTTCTTGCCCATAATACGGCGGACCGAGGCATTCCACAACGGAATGGCCTGGTCAAAACCATAGCTGTCATTTTTATAGACCGAATAATTGAAGTTGCTTTCGAAAAACATACGCGTTACAAACTGCCACTTAATGGAGGATCGCAGTGAATAATTAAAGTAATCCTGGTTATGTTCTTCGTTGACGTTGTATTTTATTTTGTTGAAATTGCCCCTGGCTCCTGCTGTAAATACCAGCTTGGCATTGGGAGTAAGGTTAATATTGCTGCCCAGGCTATAACTGGTTGATTTTGAATGGTCCATAATGCCGTTGATACGGGTTGGTGAGTCATAGTAATTGGCACCCCCGTTTATATCGATTGTAAGCTTTGTCTTGATGATAGGGATGTTTGACCATAGCCAGGAGCCAATATTTTTACTTTGTTCCATGTTTTCAGGTGT
>CAIXAQ010000925.1 GCA_903917425.1 uncultured Bacteroidales bacterium | reverse complement strand
ATTATTTTCGGTCTGGCAGGCAACTACACAGTCGCTGCAGCCTACACATTTTTTGGTGTCGATAGCCATCGCGTACCTCATGCTTCAGCCTCCTTTCCTGGATCTTTAGTTAAAAATGTTACAAAATTACCTCTCATGCCGGTTCCGCCCATTGTTGGATCCATCATTACGTTTGTAATAAGTTCAGTGTCGTTAACGCCGCGCCCATTGGCAAGATGCAAAGGTTCGTGATGATGCCCGAAACCATGCACTATATATACCGAGTCCCAGCGTATGCGTTCGGTGAGCCTCACTTTTACAGGAAATTTCGAAACAACTCCATCCTGGTTTTTAAGCCATACGTACTGGTCTTTCTTAATTCCCCATATACCTGCAACCTGTGGGCTAATCCAAACAGAGTTTTCGGGCATAAGCGCGACCAGGTTCGGGTTATTGGCCGTACGGCTGAAAGTATGCATGGGAGCACGACCATAGATCAGCCTGTAAAATCCTTCCTGTGGTTCGGGATGCCGAGTGAATACAGGCATGGGATCAAATCCTGCTGTTTCCATTTCGTGCGAATACAATTGTATTTTGCCTGAAGTAGTTTTGAACGTATGAATTGTGCCTGCTTCAAAATAAGGAGAACTCTTTCGAGGGATTTTTTTAACGCCAATCTGTTTCATTTCTTCGAGTGACGAGCCAAGCTGTTTCAACTGCCAGTCAAGTACTTCTGAGAAATCTTTATAATTGTAAAAAGCACCTAAGCCCAGGCGTTCGCCGAGTTGTTTGGTTATCCACCACGCAGGTTTGGTTTGATTTTTCGGCTCGACCGCCGGCATACGCAAGGCAAGCGTAGGTTCACGATGGGCGGTGGCGCGAATATCATCATACCTTTCAAGGTACGTGCATTCCGGTAGAACAACATCAGCAAAGCCTGTAATTTCCATCGGCATTGTATCAACAACAACCAATAATTCAAGCGAATCCATTGCTTTCAGGAGTTGTTCTTTCATTGGTACTGATGCGATAAGATTGGTACCTGCAACAATCCATCCTTTTATCATTGCTTCTTTTCCTTCGGCAGGAATAGATGATTCAATAACCAGGTTGGTAGGGGCTTCGTTGGCCAAAGGATATTTACCATTGAGTAAATCTTTCCATGTCCAGGCTGGTTTCGGGTATTCAGCATGTGGAAATTCCGGTATCTTGATTCCTTCTTTTAAGAAAAGTCCACCCCTGTTTCCCCAGGACCCCAGCAGTGCATTCAGTATTGCGATTGCTCTTGAACGTTGTACATCGTCGCCATACCAGGCAGCATGACGCCCGGGATGAATAATTACCGAAGGAGCTGCATTAGCCATTTCACGGGCAGTGGTGCGGATCAGATCGGGTTTCAACGTGGTTATTCCATACGCCCATTCGGGAGTAAAAGATTTAACATGAGCTTTTAATTCTTCAAATCCTTCAGCATAGGTTTCTACATATTCTTTGTTATACAAATCATCATAAATCAGAACGTGTATCCACGACAGCATTAGCGCTATATCGGTGGAAGGCTTTATAGGAAGCCAGAATTTTGATTTCGAGGCAGCTGTCGAAAGGCGTGGATCGACAGTTATAATGACAGCCCCATTGTCGATAGCCTGGCTCATTTCCTGTACCTGGCCGTTATGCATGTTTTCGCCGATGTGCGAGCCGATAAGTACAAGGCACCTGGTATCGCGTATATCGGTAACTTCCGGACTGCTGACTGACTCGCCAAATGTAGCCTCGAAACCAACATCGCGGGCACCACGACACTGGGCAAACGAAGGTGCTGCCAGGTTGCCGGTGCCATAGGCTTTCATCAGGTGCGAGAAATGAGGAGCAGGTCCGCCATGCATGAACAATGCCATGCTTTCAGGACCATATTTGACTTTGAGATCCGACATTTTTGCAGCTATAAAACCGAGTGCTTCTTCCCAACTGGCTTCGCGATAGGTTTGTTTGCCATCTTTTGTTACACGTATCAGCGGAGTTTTGAGCCTGTCAGGATCGTTGTACATGCCAACGCCACCCGTACCACGCGGGCAAAGCCTGCCGTTGCATTGCGGATCATCATCATTCCCGGTGATCTTTTTGATATTGCCATCCTTAGTAACGTGAGCCCAGGCGGCACATTTCCAGAAACAAACTTCGCAATAGGTAGGAACTCTATGCAAAGCTTCCGTTTCATTTCCGCTTTCGTCACCAAACAAAGATGAACCCAGCACGGCTTTGGCTACACCAGCCGTAACGGCAGTTGCTCCTAAGCCTAACGCTGAAATTTTAATAAAATCTCTCCTTGTATTCATCTGATTTTATTCTTTTAATAATCAATCATTTAGAGCATTCAAATGACTTTCTATTGTTTATTGAATAACAAAGGTATTCTAAACTTAATCACTCACGAAAAATGTTAACTATATAACTATATACGTATTATGCTGATATTATGATAGTTGTAATTTAATTTAAATCTCAGATAATATTGAAATGAACATACAATGCACATTATCAGGCGAATACGCTCTACTTTAGAATCTATCTAAATTCAATAT
>CAIXAQ010000924.1 GCA_903917425.1 uncultured Bacteroidales bacterium | reverse complement strand
GTCCTTCAAAATATTTTCTATCCTTTTAACCGTTCTCTTCAGGCTGAGTAAAAATGTATCTACTTCATCCTGTTTGTATGAACCCGAGAAACTGGTTATCATATAGCGGTATTTCCACCTCATTTTGGCGGCTACTTTTATCCATGCATCCAATAATTTAGGCGAAGAAATCAATCGCAAAGCATGACCCGTAGGAGCCGTGTCGACTACATATTTTTCATATTCGCCTTCGTCGATAAAATCAATAATAGTCTTAAAACTCATAATCTCATCAATACCAGGTATCGACAAGGTGAGCATATCGTCTATATCTTCATTATCAAAGCTGGTGGAAGTAACCAGGAGTTTTTTAAGTTCGCTGTGATGTGCTGCTTTAAAGACTGAAAGTGCCTCATCGGCCACCACTTCGATAGCAGAAAGGTTGTCGGTACCACCGACCTTAACTACTTTGAAACCAATTTCCTGTTCGAGGCAATCCGACACTGAATGCGCAGGATCAGTTGAGATTAGCAGTGTTTTGAATTTTTCGGATAACGCCAGGGCGGTGGCAATGGCACAACTGGTTTTTCCTACACCGCCCTTCCCACCAAAAATGACGAGTTTAAGGTCGCTGTTATCTAAGCCAGTGAGTGCCATAAGGTTTATTTATTTATCCTTATTTCAAGGATGCCATTTGTAAATTTGTGTTTCAGATTTTCGCTGCTTGCTTTAATCGGAAGCAATAATTCCTTACGGTACGAGCGACTTTTGCTCACAGCCGAAATTTCAAGCATGTCTTCTTTGAGGTCGATTTTAAGGTCGCTTTCCTCTATTCCAGGCATTTCAGCAATTATCACTATCTCTGCTGTTTCATCAAAAATATCGGTTATGGGCTCTCTTTCTTCATTCACTTTAGGGCCTTCAGGTGTTTTTTTAATATTTCCGAAAGTTTCAACTTTTGGAGTTCCCCCGCCGGCGGTATTGATGGTAAAACCATAAACACCTTTCATGCCTTTTTTGATATGGTCTAATTTGAACTCGCCCTCTTTGCTCATCTT
Organism: uncultured Bacteroidales bacterium; assembly: GCA_903917425.1. Taxonomy (GTDB): domain Bacteria; phylum Bacteroidota; class Bacteroidia; order Bacteroidales; family UBA4417; genus UBA4417. Next base: position 1,232 of record CAIXAQ010000924.1, on the reverse strand, counting down.
GCCATTTTCATCGAGCTTACCGGCGAGATCGACTAATTTTTCGATTCCTTTGAACAGGCCGCCAAGACCAAAAAGGTCGAAATTGGCTTCGTTTTTATTATCGTCATCTTTTGCCATTTCACTATTTATTTAATTTTATCTTTCTTAACTCTTGCTTGAGTATGTCATGCGTTTAGATTAATACCTACCTTAAAAGGGGGAGAACAGGCTACAATGGTTTGTTGAGTGCTTCAAGTTTTTCGAGCCGTGCCTCCAGGGTTTCCTGTTGCTGCATAAGCTCTTTTTCCCTGGCTTTAGTGGAAAGATAGGTGTCTTCCTGCCACCAGTTTATCCCCATTTCCATGGCCTTGTCAACCGAAGCCACAAGTAACCTTATTTTAATGGTTAGCAAATCAATATCTGCAATCTGAATTTTGATATCGCCTGCAATTACGATCCCCTTATCGAGAACTCTTTCGAGTATATCGGCAAGACCAGTCGCATTAATTGAATGGGTTGGTTCTGACATGGTACTTTTTTTTAGTAGTCTATCGACAATGTTTTAAAATCCGATTTCACTTCTGCAGTTTTCTTTTGATCAGATTTCTGCATTTCCGGCGAGTGCATCTCACTGGCTTTTTCATCGTTATAATCCTGAATTTCTTTCAGTCGACCCTGAACAAATTCGAGCCTGAGCAATATCCTTATTTCTTCACTTTTTAACCGGGTTCTCTCTTTTTCGAGCATATACAACTTGATGAAATCGGATTCCTCTTTATTTGGAATGCCCGATTTAACTACATTCTGCATTGACTTAATGCTCTGGAGCCCTTTTATTGCGCTTGAGATAGGCATGGTTTAATGTATTAATGGGTTAATGGGGTAATGTGCTAATGTGGCAATGTGCTAATGTGGCAATGTGCTAATGTGCTAATGAGGCAATGTGAGAATGTGAAGATTTGAGAATGTGGAGATTCGGGGGAGACTTGTTCGTTTTAGTTCAACTCATCTGCAGTTGTTATTTACTCAGTAGTTGTAAACCTATCAACTTATAAACCTATCAACCCATAAACCTCTTCCTACACCGCAAATTGTGCAATTAAATCGTCAACAATCACTTTTACCTTTTCCTGGTTTGTTTTTGCCCACCAGCGCATGAATAGCGTCGTGCACGTTCTTACTAATTTCCTTCCATGCCTTCTCCACGGCGTTTGCTGCAACTTTAGCGACGGAATTTCCAACCGCGTCAGTCC
>CAIXAQ010000923.1 GCA_903917425.1 uncultured Bacteroidales bacterium | reverse complement strand
GTAGGGAATAGGCAGTAGGCAGTAGGCAGTAGGGAATAGGCAGTAGGCAGTAGGGAATAGGCAGTAGGGAATAGGCAGTAGGGAATAGGCAGTAGGCAGTAGGCAGTAGGCAATAGGCAATAGGCAGTAGGCAATGGGCGGTAGGCGGTAGGCGGGGTATGATTGGGGATTTGGATATCGGGGTACTAGGATGATTGTTGGCTATTTAAATGTAAATGTACTATTTATTGCCAATTTTATTGTCTCACATTTACTTCTCTGCTCATTCTTCCCCACTAATGCCTGTTGCCAAATTACTATTGCCTATAACAATATTATTTCAGTTTTGAGATTAGCGATGAAACCATTTTGCTTATTTCTACAATTTCAGAATTAAGCTTTCCATTTTCCATGGGCTGAAGATATTTTAACCGTGCACAAATCTCAACCTGGGTTTCCAACTCAAATAATGAGCCTCGGGCAATGGAAAGAAATTGAGAATAACTACCGGTCGATTGTCTTCCATAACCTTCGGCAATATTAGAAGGTATTGAAACTGCCGACCTTCGCATCTGGGAAATTAGCCCAAAACTCTCTTTCGCAGGAAAATCTTCAGTAACGCGATAAATTATTTCAACTAAGTCCATGCTGCGTTGCCAGATAATTAAATCTTTATAACTTTTTACTAATGTGTGGTGCATGGGTGGGGATTAGGGGTTAGTTAGGCAGTAGGCAATAGGCAGTAGGGGCTAGGCAGTAGGGGTTAGGCAATAGGCATTAGGCAGTGGGTAGTAGGCAATAGGCAGTAGGCAATAGGCAGAAGGCGGTGGTATGATTGGGGGATTCGGGTATGAGGGTATTGGATGATTGTTAGCCATTTAAATGTAAATATACCATTTATTGCCAATTTTATTATCCCACATTTAATCCCCTGCTCACTCTTCCACACTAACGCCTGTTGCCTGATGCCTGATGCCTGATCAAAGGTACGGCAACAATTATCTCAGTTCCAACATTAACTTTAGTATGAATATTGAAATTTCCCTTTATCTGACTTGCTCTTTCACGCATGCCTATAATTCCAAATGATTTGGAAGAATTGAGTTGCTCATGGGTGATTCCTATGCCATCATCAACTACAGATAAATAGATAATTTCTTCTTTTAGCTCCAGTTTCACTGAAACAGATTTTGCTTTAGCATGCAGCATTATGTTGGTTAAGGATGCCTGGAAAATCCGGAACAGGGAAATCGCAATATTTTCGGCAAGATCTTCAATTTCTTCGAGCTCAAGTTTGCATTTTATCCCGGTCCTTTTTATAAACTCGCCCGATTGCCATTCGATGGCGGAAGCAAGACCCAGTTCGTTGAGCATTTGGGGCCTTAATTGTGATGATAATTTCTGAACTGTCTTAATGGTAGTTTCGACCAGTGAAATTGCTTTGTTAATTTTTTGTGGTTGACATATTTTATCGAGTATATCTTCTTTAATCACTAACAGGTCTATTTTCAGGCCTGCCAGTGATTGTCCCAGATCATCATGTATTTCCCTGGCGATACTTGTACGTTCTTCTTCACGGACTTCGCTGAGATGCTTATAAAGAAGGGCCAATTGTTCTTTTGATTTCCTTATTTCCTGTTCCGCAATTTTTCGTTCAGAAATGTCGCGGATATTACACTGAATCACCTTTTTGTTATCCACATGGTAAACATTGCTGATGAACTCAACGTGAATGGTTTGTCCTCCAGAAGTTTCCAGTGGCAGGTCTTCGTAACGGATATATTCTTTCTGCTGCAATTCCAGAAAGTTAGCTTTATTTTTAATAATATCTTTAAAAGAACCTATTTCCCAAATATTCTTTCCCAATAATACATCATGTGAGTAACTCAACATAGCCACCAGGAAAGGATTAACATCAACGATTGTTCCCGTATCGGCATCCAGTATGAGAATGCCATCTTTGGACGATTCGAAAAGGCGGCGATAACGGACTTCCGATGCAGATAATTTTTCATCTGCCAGTCTACGTTCAGAGATATCCTTAGCAATAGACATAATTGATACGACTTTTGCCTGTTCGAGTATAGGTGCCAAATAACCTTCGTATATGCTTATAGTGCCGTTGTCGCCGAGTGCTTCATATTCAAATTGTTGAGTTTGTTGAGTACGCCTGCATTTTTCAAATCTAATCAGAAAGGTTGATTTTGATTTGTCAGCGATAAAGTCGACCGCTTTTTTGCCTGAGATATCCTTTTCTGAAAATCCTTCGGCAAAGTGATTCAGATACAGATAGTTGCCTTCAAGGTCAAGAATAGAAATGAATTCAGGACTTGTCGTAACAAGTTTATGCCATATTTCTTCGCTTTTCTTCAGGTATTGTTCTGCGATTTTACTCTCGGTGATGACTTCCGAAAAAAGGATAATTCCTCCTATTTTGCCATCGGCTTCGAACCACGGGCAGATTTCCCAACGAATCCAATCCAGTTTCCCATTGCTACGGACAAACGGATCTTCATTGCAACGTTCTGTGATCCCCGAAAGACAGCGGTTATGGATATCTTTCCATCGTTCAGGGATTTCCGGGAAGATTTCATAATGAGAGCGGCCGATCAGATTTTGTCCAGACAGATCGTAATCGACCAGGTAGCGCTGGCTTGCTGAGATATACTTCATATCTGAATCGAACATGGCGATTGCTGCCGGAGAGTGTTCAATAAAAAGTTTTAAAATTGTTTCACTTCTTTTAATGGTATATTCTGCCAACTTGCGTTCGGAGATGTCGCGGATGATCAAACTTACTTTTTGCTCGTTGTTATGATCAAGGAAAACAGACGACGATATTTCCGCCGGGAGCTTTGATCCATCCTTCCGTATCAATGTAATCTCACCACTTCCCTTGCCGGTACGTTTCCTTTCTTCGAGTAAAATATCCACGCGTGGATCTGTTATATCAACCAGTTCGTTTCTGCCAAGCTGGCAGATTTCTTCTTCACTTCGTTGAAACATTTCGCATGCGGCCGGATTGGCAGAAAAAATTGTTCCTCCGGGCTCTGCTAAAAGAATGGCGTCCATGCTGTTTTGTAGTACAAGACGATAGCGCTCTTCACTTTGCTGTAACTCTTCCTCTACCTGTTTCCTTGCAGTGATATCAAAAACAAGCCCAGTAACCCTGAGAGGTGCGCCTTCGGTGCTTTGTTTTACAATAGTACCTTTATCGTAGAACCATTTGTAATCGCCTGATTGGGTTAATATGCGGTACTCAACTTCATAATTTTCAGATGCGCCGTGGATATGGGCGTACATGGCATTCATTGCTTTATCGTGGTCGTCGGGATGGATAAGTTTTGTGAAATCAGAATAGTGTATAAATTTTCCGAGAGGAAAGCCAAGCATTTCAGCTTTCTTTTCCCCGAAAGTAACACAGCCTGTATTTATATCCATTTCCCACCAGGCCATATTGGCTGCCTGCATTGCGAGGTTAAGTCGCGAATTATTTTCAAGGAGTGCTTCTTCCGTTTTCTTTCGTTCCGTAATGTCAACTCCATTTAACAGGCAGAATTCGCTATTTTCGACCACCAAGCCGGTGAGATAAACATCAGTTGATATGCTTTCATCAGACAGAAGAGCTATTTCGCAGGTTTGAATGGTTTTGCTTTCGAATACTGCATTTAAAAATTGGTTAAAAACAGGTCTGTTTTCTGATGTGATAAAAATGCCTAATTGTTTGTTTTTGAGGTAAGACCTTTCTTTGCCAAGCATTTTTGCTCCTGCCGGATTGAGTTCGATAATTTTACCATCATTGGACAGTGTAAAATATCCTGTAGGGGCAGAATCATAAAGAGTTGTAAATTTTTTAGTGGCTGCGTCAGCCAGTTCTTTCGCCTCCTGAAGTGTTTCGTTTTGCATCCGGAGTTCTATCTGATGCACCTGTAACTCATGAATAAGTTTCAGCATGTCGCCTTCCGGAAGCTGTGAAACTTGACTGACTTTATTCGTTATGAGAGTTTCTTCTGCTTTTTGGCGAAGTGTTTCTGCTTCTGATTTTTTTTTCAGGTTATGAGTCATTTTCATAATAGTTTTTGAGTAAGTTATATTCCTATTACCTGGAAAGTCTTTAAAATAAGGCTTTCTTTGATCCTGGTTTTAGCCCAGGAAGTGGTTTTTGAACTAATTTTAACTTCATGTTTGCCAGATTAAAAGCTAAATTTTCGGAGTTATAGTTAATATTATTCACAGATATGCAAGCTGAATATTGAGAGTCAAAGTTAGGGAAGAACTTTGGGATACGGATGATTTTTGAGAATATTTGCGAGAAATAAAATACTAATGATGGCGGGAGGGGGATTTTAGAGAGGTTTTGGCCGGCGGTAAAGGTAGGTTAAGCAATATAAACTGCATATATTAGCAAGTGGGTAGCGAACTTAAAGTGTAGTTATTTACTTCTTCTCCAAATGGTCACTTCGGATATTATTTAACTTACAACGAAAAGATAAGTTGCGGTATAAGGAACTTCAGTATGTCATTCCCGACATCTCACAGAAAATGCTTTCAAGTACTTTGAAACGGTTGGAAGAAGATCATTTTATCCTTCTCGTATTGTATGCCGAAATACCATCTCGTGTAGAGTATTCGTTGACTGAAATGTGGAAGAGCCTTATGCCGGTTATACAAATGATAATCGGTTGTTCACAGGAGCATTTTGAAGAAGTTACAAAATAAATCACTCATGGCATAACCTTCCGTTTATCAATTGGGAACCAGCCTATTGATTTCGCTTGTTGTAGCCAAAGCTTTAGAGACTTTTCCGGCACTCAATTCATTAGCTATTTTAAAGTTTGCTGTCTGTTTTATTTTTAGTGATGATGCACCAACTTTCACTACATAATTACCGGCTTCAGCAATCCATGAAGAAGTTGCTTCGTTGAAAGATGCAAAATCTTTGGTTTCGATAGTGAAACTTAAAGTTTGTGATTCGCCGCGTTTTAATAGTCTGGTCTTTGCATAAGCAGCTAAAGTTTCTTCAGGTTTTTTCAATTTACCGGAAGGTGAACTAACGTAAATCTGAACAACTTCGCGGCCTGCAACTGATCCTGTGTTTTTAACATCAACAGAGAAAGTAAGTTTCCCATCGAAGTCTGAAGTCCTTGATTTAAGATTTAGATAATCGAATTTTGTATACGATAATCCATAACCAAATTCATACGCTACCGGCACTTTGAAAGTAGTGTAATAACGGTAACCCACATAAATATCGTCTTCATAAGTAATCTCCCAGGGAGTACGACGCATGAATGAGAATCCTGAAAGATCCGCTGCTTTATCAACCTTATCCGATTTTTCAGCAACTCCTGGAAAATTCTTTGCTGAAGGTGCATCTTTATATGATATTGGGAAAGTTACAGCCAGTTTTCCTGAAGGATTTACTTTCCCGCTCAAGACATCAACTACCGAGTTTCCGCCTTCCTGACCAGGTAACCATGCCAGCAATACTGCATCAGGTACCTTGCTCCAGCTTGCTGTTTCAATAATGCCGGCAACATTCAAAACAACAATGGCTTTTTTACCTTTTGCGTGGAAAGCATCCGACACGTTTTTAATCATTTCTTTTTCTGTTGAAGTAAGATAGAAATCCCCTTCGGTTGCAGTGCGGTCAGCTCCCTCCCCTGCAAGACGCCCAATTGTAATCAATGCCATATCTGCTTTTTCTGCCATTTTTTTTGCAAGATCAGTTGAAACGGCCATTTCGATAACAGGTTCTTTTGCTCCCATAAAAGCCAGCGGATTTTTTGAAGGCCTTTTTTTAGCTTCGGCCGCTTTCGTGTAAGTTGAATAGGTAGCTTTTAACTCATCAACAACAGTATAGCCTCCATTGGTCAGACCATCGATGAGCGAGACTGTATATTCTTCGTTCACATCACCACTTCCGGTACCACCTGAAATAAAAGCATAGGATGAATTTCCGAATGCTGCAATATTTTTTATGCCTGACCCTATTGGAAGCACTCCTTTATTTTCGAGTAAAACCATACCATCGGTTGCTGCCTGGCGGGCAATGGCTGTATGAGCTTTTAATTCGGGGGCATTAGTGTATTTGTAGTTGTTATACCGCGGAGTTTTGAGCATAATACTCAGAATCCGTCCAATGTTTCTGTCCAGAACTTTTATGTCAAGTTTGCCGTCATTTACCGCGTCAATAATTTCCTGGATTTGTTTCGGCTGCCCTGGCTGAATCATGTCATTTCCTGCATTCATCTGGGCAATCACATCGCTTCCACCGCCCCAGTCAGTCATAACATAACCCTTAAAACCCCAGTCATTGCGCAGTATTTTGGTAAGCAAATCATTACTTTCTGATGTATAGGTACCATTTATTTTATTGTATGAAGACATAACTGTCCACGGATTAGCTTCTTTCACAGTAATTTCAAACCCTTTCAGATAAATTTCGCGCAAAGCGCGTTCACTAACAATCGTGTTTACTGTTATACGGTTGGTTTCGGAGTTGTTGGCAGCAAAGTGTTTGATTGATGTTCCAACGCCATTCGACTGGATTCCATTTACCATGGCTGCAGCAGTTTTACCGGCAACAAGCGGATCTTCCGAATAATATTCAAAGTTCCGGCCACAAAGCGGGTCACGCTGAATATTCAATGCAGGAGCCAATAAAATATCAGAACCATATTCCTTTACTTCATTCCCCATTGCTTTACCTACACTGTATATCAAATCAGTATCCCAGGTTGAAGCCAGCACAGTGGCAACAGGAAAGGCTGTGCAATAATAGGTTTTCTCATCACCTTTTCGTTTTGGCTGAATACGCAAACCTGCAGGTCCGTCAGTTAAAACTTGTGATGCGATTCCTATTTCCGGAAATTCAGTTGAAACACCTGCCGCGCCGGGTAGATATTTTCTGAGCTTTTTTACCATTGCAATGTAAACGGTGTCTTTGGAATCAATTACACCGTTGAATCCTTGCGGCATTTTTTTCTGAATCGAATCAGGAAGATCAAAAAACATCCCGGTACCTACAACGAGTTGGGCCTTTTGGGTAAGAGTCATCTTCGAAATAATTTCCTGGATCTTCTTATCATCCTGAGTTTTACTATCGCCAGTGCTACAATGCTGAAAAGACAAAGAAGCAACTGTTAGCATTGTTAGAACAACAGCGTAATGCATTGTTGAACGAAACCTTTTAATTTTCATAATTTTGAGATTTTAAGATTTGTTTTATATTCTGCTGGATATGTTATAGTATTTAAAATCACTGCTATTTACTTAATTAACGTATCCATGGCTCCCAATACAAAGAACAGGGGCGCATTCCAGTTGATGGCCACTTCGTTGGTTGAATAGCTACATTGCGCGTCGGAATAGGATTTTGCAGGGAATGTGGAACGGGTGATTCCAGGGCAATCGTTTAAAACAATGGTATTTGTGCCGCCTGCCAGAAACCCGGGGCATGGCTCAGGCACTCCATCGGCACCCGAAGGACGGTGGTGTATGTTCATTACCTGCTTTCCGCCAAAACCGGTTACAAAACAATACCCGGTAGCATTGCGGCCAAGCAGGTAATCGACATCGCTTTGTATGGAAGCCAGGTATTTACTGTTGTTGCTGATTTTGTAGGCAATCAGCTTGATGATCGCCTCATTGGCCACATCGGAATTGCTGCCCCATTTAAAAAAATCGAGGCTGACTTTATAAGGCGATTTTTCTGATTTCTCAAGCAGTTTATCAGCAAAAGCCAGGATTGTTTTTTGGGCTTCGGCCCTGATTTCCGAAGCTTCCATATTATCACTCAGTGAAAGGGAAATTACTCCGCTCATTCCCGAATAATCCCAGGAGGGAACTTTCATTTCCTGCTCACTTATTTCTTTTTTCGATATCAATGACAGATTATTTTCTGCCAGTCCAAGTTCTGTTGCAGCCCAGAAAAACTCATCCTGAAGTTTCGTATCATCGTATTCCCCGGTTGAAATACCGGAAGGGTTTTTAAAATACCTTGCCGGATTGGCTTTTGCCCAGGCAAATGCTTTTTTAGCTGAATACAGGCAGGTTTTGCCAAGATTTATCAATTCCGGGGATTCGCTTTTTGCCAGTACACGCGATGCCATTGCCATGGTGGCGGCAAAATCGAGAGAGGCAGCAGTTGATTTCTGAACAACATACCTGGCATCGTTTGCTTTGCCTGGCATTACAAAGTCGCAGAAAGCCTTGTTGGTAAGTTTGTGATAAACGCCGCCATCAGCTGGATCCTGCATGGTAAGCATCCAGCGCAGGTTGTATAAGAATTCATCCATTACATCCGGAATGGTATTGCTGCTTTCGGGAATGTTGTCTTTAAAAGTCGCACAATACTCAGGATACACCTGGTAAAAAAGCAATAAAGTGTAAGTGCTTATTCCGCTGTTGACTATGTATTTATTATAATCGCCTGCATCGTACCATCCTCCGGGACTGGATAGTTTGAATCCTTCGGGTCGCTGAGCAGAAACGGCAGAGGAATGCACAAAAACCAGCGTATCGGGATGACCTGCTGGTCTTGCCCATTTACCACCAAACTCCTTCGTAATTTCCATACCTGAGCGGTTAAGGTAAAACGCTTTTAGGGAAGCTTTGGCGATATCGGAATACACGTTTTCATCTATCTCAAAAACATAGGAATTTACCGAATCATTATATAGGCGCACCTGGTATTTTCCTGGCGTGGTAAGTGCCGAGAAATCAGCAGTGCATACACTGTCGCCGGATTTATCCCAGTATTTAAAAGCACCTGGTTTTCCTGTAAACACAATTGTTCCGCTGCTAACATCAACGACTTCAAATTTATCAGTTTTCAGCCTCAGCAATGCTATTTTAGCAGAAATGGGTAAATAACCAACCTGGTTCAGCAGAATACGGTCAAGCATATCGGGAGGAGTTTTTACTGCACTCGCTTTATTGCCGCAAGAAGTGCAATTGCAGCATAATGCGGTTGCCAGGATAAGAATGAAGATTGAAAGTGTTTTCATTGTGATTGCTTTTATAATTTTGGTTCCGCTGCGAATTGGTTGGGTTTTAACTTTTCAGGGCAAGAAAACCGGAGTGCAATTGTCATCAAATCCGGTAATTGTAGGGGAAAAGACGTTTTTTTAAGCAGCTTCCGACTCTCTTCTTCCGGTAAAATAATTTTACCCGCTAAATGTCCATAGAACCAAAATTTAAATGCCAGTTAACCTGTATTCTGAATAAGGTTTAAAAAATTATCCCAGTACAACTTTAACTGCATGTTCCAGTCCATCGCCAAACAAAGGAATAAGATTCGAAGCCTGGGATTTGCCGTCAACCAATACTTCTTTAACGCCTTTCGATTTGCCATCCGGATTTTGGATTTCTATCTTATAGGTTCCACCCCTGAATTTACGGCTTACCTGATATCCTTTCCACTCAGCGGGAATGCACGGATCAATCCTAAGTCCATCGTAATCAGGCTGAATGCCCAGAATATATTGAGTAATAGCATAAAAATTCCAGGAAGCGGTTCCGGTAAGCCACGAATTTTTGGCTTCGCCGGGTTTAAAAGCATCTTTGCCCGCAATCATCTGCGAATACACATAAGGTTCTGTTTTGTGCAGTTCGCTGATTTCTTCGAGGTACGACGGGCAAATTTTGCGGTAATACTCCCAGGCGCGGTTTCCATTTCCAACCACCGTTTCGCCAATCATGATCCACGGATTGTTGTGGCAGAAGATTCCGGCATTTTCTTTGTATCCCGGCGGGTACGTGGAAATCTCGCCATATTCAACATAGTATTTTGTGAATGCCGGGTTATTGAGTACAATTCCGTGATCGCAATCCAGGTATTTTTTTACCGAATCGAGGGCTTTGGTAACCATGCCCTCTTCCAGCCCAATACCTGCCATGGTGCACCATCCGTTCGATTCGATAAATATTTTTCCTTCAATATTTTGATTCGAACCAATTTTATTGCCGTAATAATCGTAGGCACGCAGAAACCAATCACCATCCCAACCGTGAATTTTTACGGCTTCAACCATTTGGTCCACATGCATTTGCGCGCGGGAAGCTTCACCCGGATTTCCCCTTCTCTTGCACAATTCAACATACTCCCTTCCGTAAACCACAAATAACCCGGCTATCATAAGGCTTTCGGCCTTGCTGCCTTCCGATTTGTTTTCGGTAGTCTGAAAACTTTCGTTCGGGTCGTTCGAAAAACAATTCAGGTTCAGGCAGTCGTTCCAGTCGGCGCGCCCAATCAGGGGCAGGCCATGCGGTCCCAGGTTGTTGATTACATGATTGAACGAAACGGTTAAATGCTCAAACAGCGAAACTTCCGTATCGGCAAGGTTGTCATAAGGAACAGGCTCATCCAAAATACTGAAATCCCCGGTTTCTTTGATATAACTCGTTGTTCCGAAAATCAGCCACATAGGGTCATCATTGAAACCCTGGCCAATTTCGTTATTTCCTTTTTTTGTCAATGGCTGGTACTGGTGGTAGCAACCACCATCGGGAAACTGTGTAGAAGCAATGTCAATAATTCTCTCGCGTGCCCGTTCTGGAATCTGGTGTACAAAGCCTATCAAATCCTGGTTCGAATCGCGGAAACCCATTCCACGGCCGATTCCGCTCTCGAAAAATGAAGCTGAACGGGAAAAACAGAAGGTGATCATACACTGGTACTGGTTCCAAATGTTTACCATACGATCGAGTTTCTCTTCGCCCGAATCTACGGTAAACACGCTTAATAGTTTATCCCAGTAAGCGCGCAATTCGGCAAAGGCAGCATCTACTTTTTCAGATGTGTCGAAACGGGAAATGGTTTTTTTTGCTTTGGTTTTATTTATCACACCCTTGCTTTCCCATTTCTTGTCGTCAGTATTTTCGACATAACCCAGCACAAAAACCAGGTCTTTCGATTCGCCGGGCTGAAGTTCCACTTCTATACAATGCGAGGCAACAGGCGACCAACCGTGGGCGATGGTATTGGCTGGATTTCCTTCCGTTACTACCTGTGGCTCGTCGAAACCGTTGTAAAGACCAAAAAATGTTTCGCGATCGGTGTCGAATCCTTTAACCGGGGTATTTACTGAATAATAAGCATAATGATTGCGACGCTCTTTGTATTCGGTTTTGTGGTAAATAACCGAATCTTCAACCTCAACTTCACCGGTCGAAAGGTTTCGCTGAAAGTTTTCCATATCGGCAGCAGCATTCCAGAAACTCCATTCTACAAATGAAAACAGTTTCAGTTTTTTAACTACTGATGAATTGTTTGTTAAAGTTAGTTTTTGAACTTCAGCCCAGGTTTTAAGTGGTACAAAGAACAGAACTTTAGCAGTTACGCCATTCTTTTCACCTTGAATTGAAGTGTAATTCATTCCATGGCGGCACTCATAGCTGTCGAGCACCGTTTTGCAGGGTTTCCATCCCGGCGACCAAATTGTCTCTTCATCTTTGATATAGAAGTAACGGCCTCCGCTGTCCATAGGCACATTGTTGTATCGGTAACGGGTAAGCCGACGGAATTTTGCGTCCTTATAAAAAGAGTAACCGCCTGCAGTATTTGATATTAATGAAAAAAAATCCTCATTGCCAAGATAATTAATCCATGGCCATGGTGTTTGTGGGTTGGTAATCACATACTCACGGTTTTTATCGTCGAAATGTCCGAATTTCATAGCACTACTTATTATTTTTTTGATCTACTTTTAATTCTGTTTTTGTTTAAATCAAGCCAGTTCTTTTACTCTCCGGTTGTTTAATTCAATTGTTATTACATCCATTTTCTTTTGAGTTAACGGGTATAATGTCATGAAAGCAGCAGCGATCAGGGCTATTATAGTTGGTATCCAACTCATAAGCATAATAATACCCGGCACTGCACCCTGAATGGACATTCCGTCCTGCCCGTTGTAATGGAATGCCGTAAGCACCAATCCAATAATGGCGCCGGCAATGCCTCCTCCAAACTTGGTTGCAAACGAACCTGCCGAATATACCAGCCCGGTTGCCCTGCGCCCGTTTTTAAATTCCGAATAATCGGCGGCATCGCCAAGCATGGCAAAGAAGAGGGTTGGGAATATGGCAGCTCCAAACTCGGAAATGATCCCTATGGTGAAAATTCCAACTGTATTTCCCGGCGCGCAGAAAAAAAGCAATGCATTTGCGGCACCTGAGAAAATGAGGGCATAAATAAACAGGTTGCGTTTGCCGTATCGTTTACCAAGAGGTGAAGTAATCATGGCTCCTGCTATGGAAGCCAGCATTAAACCAACCATATAGGAGGCGGCAAGCAGTTGATTGTGAAGATAATGGGTAAAATAGATGACTACAATTCCTTGCTTTATCGAATTGTAAACATTAAAAAGCATGCCAATAACCAGTAGTATGATCCAGGGCCTGTTCCGGATAAGGTCTTTCAAGTCTTTGCCCAGGTTAGTCTCCTGGTCTTTAGGTGGCAGAACACGCTCCCGGGTAGTAAGGAACGTAATCAAGAGGAACAACGATAAAAAAACTGAAAGGATATAAATGGCAGAGCTATAACCTTTCTTCTGATCAATGATAGTTATGTTTTTGGCATCAAGGTTTTCTTCGCCGGTTAAGATAAAAGAGTATTCTTTTTGTGCCTGCATCGAAAAACTTTTTCCCTGGGTAGGGGCGTTGATGCTATCTTCAGCCGGTGCCTTAGCCCAGTTGAACATGGCTATTCCGTCTTTGGTTTTGATGTTTACGTTTTTAACATCTTCGGTGGTCGAAACAGTTACTTCGTATTTTTTTGTATCCAGTTTATCGACAACAATGGTGGGATTAATATTTCCGAAACTGGCGACTAAAAACAGCAAAGCACCCTGTACCACCATTCCGCCGGTAAATGCTCCGACCATGCGGTACGAACCAAGGCTGGTGCGTTCCTTGTCGTCGCCGGTCATCACTGCCATCAAGGCTCCATAGGGAATATTGTTTGCGGTATAAATAATAAAAAACAGCAGATACGTGGCATAGGCATAAATAATTTTCCCTGAAGAGCCCAAGTTGGGGGAAGTAAACAGCAACGATAATGTGATTCCCAAAGGAACTGCTGTCCATAATATCCAGGGACGGAATTTGCCGTATTTGGTATTGGTACGATCGCAGATAACACCCATTATGACATCGATAATTCCGTCGCTGAAACGGGCAATCAGCATAAGAAAACCTACTGTGGCAGGGCTTATTCCAAAAACATCCGTATAAAAAATGAACAGAAAAGTGGCCACACCGCGCCATGCAATATTAGCAGCACCATCGCCAAGCGCATACCCGATTTTTTCTCTTACTGAAAGTTTATCCACGTTTCTTTTATTAATGAGGGAAATCCCCTGGTTTATTAATTACAAAATTGAAATGCATTATCCATAAACCTGCTAATATAGCATTGTTTCATAACGTAACGAAGTATTAAAAAGGAGGCTGAACAGGGCAACCCGTTCAGCCAACTAACCAACCAATCAATTGTTATAAGAACACCAAATTAATTACTTTGAAACCTCAATTCAAAATTATTTGGTTACCCTGCCAACCTCCTTTTTAATTTCTTATTAGTGAAGGATAGAAAACGTGTCTTTTTTTATAAAAGATTTAAGAACAAGGGCAAAGGATATTACATTTTAGCTGTAGGTTGAAATCCAATTGATCATCAAATTGTTGATCAAAGTTCCTTGTTCTTAAATCATAAAAGTCCGTTTTTATCTGAGCCAACTTACCCGTTTTTAGTAACCGGGGTTCTGTGCACCAATCATACTGTTATTGGTCATTTCATCCAAAGGAATAGGGAAGAGTTCGTGTTTGTTAACAACGAATTTGCTGCCTAATACCTGTGAAGCCAATCCCCAACGTACAAGGTCGAAGAAACGAACCCCTTCCATGGCTAATTCAACCTGGCGTTCTTTAACAATAGCATCGAACAATCCGGCTCCTGAGGCAGTAACATCTGTGCGTCCGGCACGTTGACGTACCTTGTTAAGTTCGATGAGTGCCTTGCTTTCAAGAGTCTGGCGGTAATAGGCTTCGGAAGCCATAAGCAAAACATCAGCATAACGGATAAGCCTCATATTGGTTCCGTAGTTGAGTTCGTTCACAGGACCATTGGTTTCAGCTGAAAATGTTCCGTATTT
Organism: uncultured Bacteroidales bacterium; assembly: GCA_903917425.1. Taxonomy (GTDB): domain Bacteria; phylum Bacteroidota; class Bacteroidia; order Bacteroidales; family UBA4417; genus UBA4417. Next base: position 1,463 of record CAIXAQ010000923.1, on the reverse strand, counting down.
AACCCTGAAATATCCAACAAAATCAAAGGGAGGATCAGTAGTACTGCCTGTCCAGTTTCCGCCATAAGCCTGCAGATCAGCAATTGACCAGACTGTTGCGTGACGACGGCGATCTGTTGGTTCAAAGGCATCAAACAATGCTTTTGTAGGATATACAAATCCCCATCCGCCTACCATTCCGCTGGATCCTGCAACGAAATAATCGCCACGTGGTCCGCAAAGCTGCCAGGTAATGCTGTTTTCCATGTTTCGGTTACCACCCCAGCCGAAGGTTCCCCAATCGTATCCCTTTACACCGGTAAAGCTTACTTCAAAGAGCGATTCTTTATTGAATTCCTGTGATTTTCTGAACAGTGAATCGACAGGCGTCACTAATTCAAATTCGTTGCTTGCAATTACAGCCTCAAAAGCATCTGATGAAGCTTTCCATTTTTTCTCATAAAGGAGTACTTTACCGAGAAGCGCCTGTGCAGTTCCTTTTGAAACCCTGAATCTGTCGGCTGTAGAATAGGCTGAACGTAAAGGAAGTTCCGGAATAGCTTCAGTCAGGTCTTTTTCAATCTGAGCATAAACAACTGCAACTTCAGCGCGTGGCTGTGAGTATTCGCTGGGAGCAAGTTCGGTAAGGATTAGAGGGACTTTTCCAAACATCATAACCAATTCCGAATAGTAATAAGCACGCAGGGTTTTAGCTTCAGCAATGATCTTCTTGCGGAAATCATTTGTAGGCTCAACTTTGTTTATTACCATATTGCAACGGTAAATTCCGAAATATTGCCCTGTGTAAACATCCTTAATAACAGGATTGCCCGAACTGTAGTTAAGACGATCCATTTCCACCAAATTTGGCTGATCACCGGCGGAACTGCCGCCTGCGGTTGTTTCGTCCGAAGGCAGAGTTTTTGCAAGCCAAACTGATGACCAGTCGCGTGCATTCACCCATTGGAGGATATCATAAGCTGCAACAATTGCATTCTGGGCGTCAGCATCGGTTTTGTAGAAGTTATCTACCGACAGCTTACCGTAAGGTACGGTTTCAAGAAACTCCTTTTTACAAGAGCTAATCGTTACGAAAACGACCAAAACGAAAAGGATTTTATGTATGAATCTGTTTTTCATTTTTTTTATGTTTAAATTTTTTGATTTTGAGATTTACTGTACTTACGGGTAACCTAGAGAGTTACTGAAATACCCATCATGAATTTGCGTGGTGTTGGATACATACCGCGGTCAATTCCCTGGCTGTTATTATCAGGACTTCCTGCTTCAGGATCCATTCCGGGATACTTGGTGAAAGTAAAATAATCATCCAGCGAAATATACGCACGTACTCCCTGCATATGAATTTTTTCAGCCATGTCTTTAGTCAAGGTATAACCAAGCTGAATCTGCTTGATTCTCATGTATGAACCACTAAAAATCACCTTGTCGCTGTTATAATTAAAGTTATTTGTCAAATCGGC
>CAIXAQ010000922.1 GCA_903917425.1 uncultured Bacteroidales bacterium | reverse complement strand
TTTACAAAATACAACCCGGCAGGTAAGGGTTTCTCTATTGTAAGTATTTCGTTTTCAGGGATTGTTTTATAAACCAGTTGCCCGTTTGTATTGTATATTTCAATCAATGAAGCCCCCCTGCTTGTAGCAATTGAAAACGCTGAAGCAGATGGATTCGGGTAGGTGCAGATTCCTTTAGCTGCCTTTTGAACCGTTATTCCTGTTAAAGGCATGCCTGTCACAACGATGTCATCAATTTTTGAAACACCTGCTGGTGTTACATTGCCTGTATTAACGTCTTTATTTGAAACCATAATCCATCGGATGTATACCAAGGCTGATTGGTTCTGGCATTCGGCCGGCAAATCCAGGTTTGAAATTACACCAGAAGTCCAGTTATTGGCCAGTTTCACCGTATCACTGCGAACATCAGCCCAGGTTCCCGAACTGCCGATTTTATATTGTATCTTAAAATCAACCGGACCGCCATTTGTTCCACCCGCACTTTGTTTCGACGAAATTTTCACTTGTAAGTAACCACTTGTTAAAAACCGGATATTCCAGTTTTTTGAATTCATGCCATCGTTCCAGTTTGTGGCTGTTGCAGCTTTGGTTGTGGCACCGTTCGTCATAGTAATTGGCCCGGCTCCTTCGATACGAAGAACAGCGTTAAGGTTTAATGCGTTGGTTCCATTCTGGATTGTATCGCTTAACGTGTTGTTAGGGAAAGTCCATTTTACAATTTCTTCCTGTGCCTGTACAAACTGAAAAAGAGGAAACAGGAATGCAATTAAGAGTAGTTTTTTCATCATTAGAGTGATTTTTTGGATTAGTTATTTTTAGTTTTGATATGATTTTTGACTATTTTGTCAGAACCTGTAACCCGCTTCAAGCATAATAAACCGGCTGATACCAAGATTGCCTTTGTTATCGGTATAAATGTTGTTGGTGAGGTTCTGAATGGTAAGTGAAAGCGAGTAATAGCGGGCAAAAACATGTGATATTTTTGCATCAAAGCGGTAATATGCAGGCATTTCCACCAGGTTTTCATCATCAGTATACAAAGAGCCGGTGTATTCATAAACCAGCATACTGTTAAAATACTTGTTTTTCCAGTTAAGCATGGTGGTAAACCGGTTTTTAGGAACTTCCATCAGGAACTTGCCGGAAAGATCTTTAGCAACAAACTGAACGGTATCGAATGATTTGATCACCGAATGATTATAGGCATAGGTGAAAGTAAGCTCAAGTGATTTTCCGGGATTTACCCGCAATGTAGCTTCAATTCCGGTTACGGCCGCCTTACTTACATTTTCACGCTTAAGAATTGCTTTGGGACTTGAAGTGGAGTAGACTGTGTCGCCTGTTCCTACAAAATATTGAAACTGGTTACCCAGCGAATAATAAACCGACGGCTCAACCTTGAAATATTTATTGATAACAAAAAAGCCACCGGCTTCAACGTTATGGAGATGCTCCGGTTCCAGTTCGGGATTTGCCAGCTTAAACCCTTTCGAAATACTACCACTGCGGCACATATCATCAAGTGTGCCGGGCCTGAAACCTGCCGCATAATTTACATACACAGAATTGGAATGATTAAGGTCGTAACGGGCACCTAGTTTGGGACTAACAGCAAGCCAGCTTTTATCTTCATAAGCTCCTGTATATTCCATCATATAACTGTTGGTAACCGATGGTGCTGCAATGGTAAATGATGCATCGCTGAAGAAAACAGCATCAGCTCTTGCACCGGCTACTATTTTAAACCGGTTATTCAACATACTGAACTCATCCTGCACAAAAACAGCGATTGCGTTCATTTTCCCCTTATTGTTAATGGTATCCGTGGAGGTGAAATAGATATCAGATGCATCAGCACCACTTAACCTGATATCGCTGCCATATGTGAATTTATGATTTGTGCCAGCTTTTACGGTTGCAGATAGCCACATTCCACCGTCATTCCGGTGCGAATCAGTGAGATAAAGCACATATTGGGTAATTGCATAAGGCGGAGTTTTTTCGGTTTTTAACTGCTCCTTCTGGTTCATATAGTTTTCGAGTTGCATATAGGCGTTGGCCGTGATCTGGGTTTTGCCAATATATCCATGATAGGTTGCATATGCATGATTTGTGCGGTACTTATAATATCCGCCTTCAGGATCATAAACCCGGGTTCCATCGCCGGTTTTATCGTCAAAATAAGTATAACCGACTTCCAACTTACTGTTTTCATTGATGTTATAAGCCAGTTTGCCGCCCACATTGTATTCCCATAGGTAGGTTTTCACATCGGTGCTGTCGCGTTGATCTTCGGGCGCAATAATATACCCGTCGCCGCGCCTGTAGAAAGAGTTGATGCTCCAGCCCAGTTTTGGAAGTTTTTTGGTGCGACCGCTCAACCATGCCTGTGCTCCTTGTGTATTGCACGAACCGAGCGAAACTTTTACACTCCCAGCCGGTTCAGCCTGTATATCTTTTGTGATTATATTAATAACCCCACCCATTGCATTGCCTCCATACATGGCTGAACCCGGACCTTTTACAACTTCCACCCTGTCGACACTTTCAGTATTTACACGGTTCCAGTTAACGCCTCCACCATCTGCTTTATTGAGTGGAACACCATCGAGCATTACCAGGGTTCGCGCCGAACTGTTGAGCCCGCGCATATTTACGGATGCGTTTTTCGAAAATATTCCGTTTTTCCGGTCAACATTAATTCCGGCTTCGGTGCGCAGAAGATCATCGATGGCGGTTGAGGGCATTTCCTTAATTTGTTCAGCCGTTATAAGTCTTACCGAAGAAGGAAGTTCATTGATCTTTTTACTGGTTCGGGTAGCGGTAATAACGGTTTCAGCCATTTCGGATGTTTTCAGATCAAGCCTGATAATTATATTCTTTAATCCTGAAACAGGAACATTCAGTGTTTGTGTTGTGGTTGTATAACTGATATGTGAAACGACAAGTCTAACCTGCCCTGACTTCTGAATTTTTAACGTAAAACTTCCATCGTTACCCGAAACTGTACCAAGGCTGGTTCCGGAAATAAGCAGGTTAGCGGTGCTAATAGGTACATTACCATTGTTTTCATAAACAAACCCTTTTATTTCCTGTGCATAAATGTACACAGGCATAAGCAGCAGTATAAGCAGAAAAAATTTTAATGCTGTCATAGGTTTATTTCTGAACTTTTATATCTGCAATAATGTGTCCGCCGGTTCCTTCCTGGATGGATTTAATCTTTATAAGACCTCTTTTCCCTGATGATGGACCAATAGTTACCTGGAATGGAATTACATACCCCGCACGTACTGTTTTAAACTTCCGTTTTCCAATGGTAGCCGAAGTATAATTGGTAATTATTATACTATCGTTATATGCGGCATCAAATACTATTTGCGGAATGCTCAGGCTGTCAGGTTTATATCGTGTTTCATTTTTTGGGATAGCCCAGTTTGCAATCATAGGATAGAAAGTGGCTACATCACTTTCGCCCGGCGATGATAAAGTGAATTCGGTTGAAGGTGCCAGTAAATCACCATAATACGTGATGATATTTATATCTGACTGATTTGCTTCCGCATTTTGTTCCGTGTATAAATTACCACTGGCAACTGAGAAAAAGGAATTTCCTGCAGCATCATCCTGAGCAGATAATTTTACGGACGAATAGGTAGTTATAGGTCCAAAAGCTGAGGTTAAATCTTTCAAAACAGTAATTGAAGTGCTTGCCGATTTTCCGTTCTTATCACGGAGTGTAAATGACCATTTTTCGAACTTTGAAGCTCCATAGGAAACATTCCTAATATAACTGAAATCAGATGAATACATTCCACTGTCGAGGGCAGTTTCCATGCCGTTTTCAGTAGTAAGCGTTACAACCAGGTTGGTGATGGCAGCATCGCCTTTTCCGGCAGTAATGCCAATTCTGTAAGGAAATCCTATAGCAACTACAGTTGAGTCTGCAATAAATCCACTTTCGGAGATTAGATTAAGTGTCGGAGGTTTCTTGTCGTTATCTTTCTTGCACGAAAACACAAACATCAGCATTACAAAAAGGGAAATGATGATTTTGGTAAAAGCTGAAGAAGGATATGAATATTGAATCATAACGAGGGCAAGACAGTTTCGGGATCAGGTTTCTTTTTCAGGATTTACTTTGCGAATCTGCCGAAAATACCCGCGCCGGCAGCAGATCCCAATGCACCGAAAATAAAATGAAGTGCAAAAGGATACAAAAGCCCCGTAAGCAACGAGCCAAAAGGAATTCCGGTAACCATCATAATTATCTGGCGCGTAAGAGGAATGGACGAGTAAGCCAAACCACCTGCAATAGCAATATACAGTAAATTATGTTTGCCGGTTTTGTTAATTATAAGGTCACCGATAATGCCGGGCAGCAGCAGGGTGAAAGGCATAAATGCATTTCCGAAATGAAACAATGGCAAAAATGCTGAGGCTGAGGCACCTATCGATGAAATTGACATGGCATACCGCTGACGGCTCAGTGATTTCCCAGCCATAAATAAAAGCATAAATTCAAAGCCATGATGTCCCGGGATTTTCAGCGGAATATTAACGCGCGATCTAAGCACAACTGCGAAAAAGCCCAGTAACAGTAATAGCCCTATTTTTATAAGGTCATTTGTGCTTTCAATTTGAAATGCTTTTGATGTATTCTTTTGGTACATGTTGCCATTTATATTGTCCATCATCTTCAGATTTTTCAACAATCAATGTAATTTTATTCTCTCGCATAACCGGCCTGATCCAGTTGTCTGCCCGAATTGTATCTTCATTATGGATTTCGGTTCCCTCCTTTGTAGTAATCCGGTCAACAGTGAGCCGGTTTTTCAACTCTGCAGATGTGAAAATGCCCTCAGTCTCTCTCAGCAAAGGCAGCCAAAGTACCCGTCCGTCATTGCCTGCATGACGCAGCCCGATAGCAGCCAATGCACCGATAACACCAATCTTTTCCCCGGTAAGTCCTTCTAGAAAAATATTGTGAAAGTTTGCCAGTTCATGCGCCAGTGGTTTATCAAGAACTATTTTCTTAGCATTCGTTCCCCAGTTTTCAATAGTGTGATTTATTGCAGTTGCCGCCGCAATGCATAAACCGGCATCAGAGCCCGGAGCCGATTCCCTGAGCAGGAAATCGCGGCAGAAAGCGGTAAGTTCTTCTTCTTTTGCAGGATCACATTCCATCAGAAGGCAAGCCGAACTGTTATGCGAAGTGTACGGAATATCTTTATGTACGAGCAATTGGTGACGCGTAATGCAGATCAGCCGGGCAATTTCTGCTGCTTCGAGCATGATCCCAAGTTGACGGGCACGGTGGCCGGTTCCCCTGCTCTCGAGGTTATCCGTGTCATCAATGCCAATATAATAATGCATAGTAATTTCGATATGATGGTGGTTTCATATCCAGTGCAAATGTATAATAGTTATTCAATATATAATGAGGAAAATTCGATGATATATATTGCAAAAATGAGAGGAAAATATCGCTCGACGGAAGGGGGTTTTGATTTGCCCCGATTCTCCGAAAAATTGAGAACAGGTGATACTATGCAGCATTTTTAGTAGTATTTTTGACAGAATTGACAGATCGTTTACCATACTCTTGATTTATGAAAAGCTATTTCTGGTCGGGAATAAGCAGGGACGACAGGCTGAAGGCAATTGATGAAATAGCCGGTATTGCAGATAGATAACCGACGATAATAAATTTTCAGCGGTTTTCGGATATTTCGCTTAGCCTTGTACTTGAAGTTGATGAGTGTAAATTGCCAGAATTACAGGCTGGTTTAAAGAAAATACTATTCCTTGAAGGCAACGGGGCTGTGCCAACTGATTCATTATCAATATGCACCGTTCTTTTGAACATTACTTTTACCAAGGGAACCGGAGATTTGAAAATAGACATACCGGATATGCCGGAATAAGGGAAAGGCTATGGATGTAATTAAAATCGTTCTGATTTCGCGATAAAAAGCACCATTTCTTTTGGACTTATTGGATCGGATTTGAAATTTCAAAAGGTTTTACATCGTTTTTTTTTGATCAGAAAAAGCAATACGGCCAGCTTTCTTTAGCGTCCGCGTGTATAAAAACCCTGATTAAAACTGTACCTGAAAGAAATTTGAATTTTAGTAGCAGACGCTTTCCATCCGTCATTGTAATTTTCACGGTTAATCCATTGCAGTTCAGCACCTACCATCATACCAGGAGTTGGATAGAAAAGGAGATTCGTGCTTGCATATTTCCCTTCCCGGAATGCGTTAGAGTGCTGTCCGTCGGAGTTTTCGGTATGTATGGCAGAATATCCTATACAACTACTGAATTTTTCGTTCCACTGGTGATTCAGATACGTTTCGAAACTAAAAAGCGGCAAGACAACTCCTTTTACAGGAGAATTAACATTACTGAAATCATTCTGAATCCCGATATCGGTAGGAGCATCGTTCATTAGATTCTGAATGCCTTGTCCAAATATGGCCTGGCCGACAAATACATCTTTTGCGCCGAGTTTCAGGTTGGTGCTCAGGTTAAATCCCCAGCCTATAGCTTTGCCGCTTAAATCATACGGTTGATTCCCCTGATCAACCCATTCAATTTTACGCACCACGCCGGCTAATTCAGCGTATCCCCAGCCCCTGGTTATCCGAAATTCACCCGTTAAATCAGGCAGATTGAATTTTGGTGAAACATCAGATAGCTCAATCCGGTCGCGGTAAACCCCTTCGTCGGCACTCGCACCGGGGCGTTCGAAGGCAAAAGCAAGCCGGTTGGCACCCTTCATAGGAATAAAACGGACCTGGACATTTTTACAGAGTGACATTCCCACCGGCCCCCAATATTCCACCATATTTGGGAAACCGTCGAAATCGCAAAACAAGCTCCAGGTATGCCCAACACCAAGCATTCCTAATTCGGCGTAGGCATAAATCATATGAAATGCAGTGCGCCCTGCATCTGCCCCTACTCCGAATAAATCAAAGGTAAAGCGGGTCGTTAATTCGCCATACCTGGTAGGCGTATAACTCTTAAAACCCAGACTCGACTGCCGTACGCTAAAAAAAACATTCCCATCTGAGCCATATTCATTTTTGTACGATGGCAATTGGGTTGGCCGCATCACGTCGAAGTACAAAGGATTTACCTGGTTAAAATTGAACCCAACATCCGTCATTACCTGCCCGGAGATTTCGAATACGGTTTTCTTTTCGTCCTGGGCTGACAGGCATCCGATAATAAATAAAAAGCTCCCCGCAAAAGTTAGAATGATTTTTTTCATACGCTGATATTTAGCTGTTGCAACTGAATCCTGCTTAATTCTTGTACTGGTCAAAGTTAGGGTTTCCTGGCTTAAAAATACCACGATATATTAATCCCCAGTAATTACTTGTGTGCAAAATGC
>CAIXAQ010000921.1 GCA_903917425.1 uncultured Bacteroidales bacterium | reverse complement strand
GGGATCAGGCTTATCTGGTAGCCAAAAGATTTGCCAAAGCAAATTTCCCCGACTATAACCACATGGAGATAGTTTTTAAGCCTAATCCAATTATGAATACGCTTTATACCTTACCGGCATCCTTTAGCATTTCAGGATTAGAAAATAACAATGGTACAATCACATTAAAATAAATCCCTAAAAACATAAAGTTATGAAAAACGAAAAACAGGAATGGGAAGTAATTTGCACCTACACCACAGCAGAGGCGGTGGAAGATGGAACACTCATTTTAGTGGATGAAAAAATATGCAGGGAAGCGGGGATAAAATTCCCGGTTTATCTTACCAGGGCAGTTTTTTCAAAATACGTTCAGGTGCCGGCCGTATTCAAAGGGCATCAGGACGAATCCGGGCGCCTCTGGGATTTGCTTTACATGTTCACGGTGAAAGCTTTCAAAACATCTGCAGCAACTATGGATTTTCAATTTGTTTGTATGCTGCCAAATGCTGGGAACTGGGAAAAACACGAGCAGATTTTATTTGATATGCCCGAACACAGAACAGTTACTTTGAAAGCTGTAATACAGGGAAGGGATTTTGACGACCCCAGCCCCGCCATTTTTATCATGAAACCAAACGAAGATTAATAACAACCGGCCAGGATCGGGAAACCGGTCCCGGCCTTAAATAAAATACAAAATGAAAACAAGTAACAATTCAATTTTAAAGCTAAAAGATGGAAGGCTTTTTAAACCAGGAAGAGAATTTTTAGTAGTTCCATCAAGTAAAATAACACATGCAACTTGCCACCCATTGCCATCCGGCTCCCCATTTTCAGTTCCTTACACAAGGCTACCAAATTATTTTAAGGAATTTCATTTGATAACTCAAATTGAAATCCAAAATTCACTCAATACAAATATTTGCCCATCGGTAACCGGTCAGATGATTAACATAGATGAATTTGACGAATTAGGATTTCCATCATGGAGGCATATAATTGGTTTACCAGGTTTAACTTTTAAGAGAAATTAACCTGAAAAATAACCTTATAGCCCAATCATAATGAAAAGAAGATACAACAACGACCCGTCAGAATTAATCGTAAAATGGACATGCAATTGTTCAAGTTGTGGTAGCAAATTGCTGAGAGGTGCAAGAGCTTTTTACTGGCCAAGTAGCAAAAAAATGTATTGCCTCACATGCGGAGAACCTGATTTTCGCTGCTTCCTTGAATCAGTGGCAGATGAAGAAATGCTCACAAATAGATACTATTAGAATTAACCAGGTCAGGATCGGGAAACCGGTCCCGGCCTTAAAAAAAGAAAGGATAAAAAATGTTTGGAATTGAATTTTACCCCACACCATCAAACGTAATCGAAACCATGTTGGAAGGATTTTCCACCTCCGGCAAAATTCTCCTGGAGCCCTCAGCAGGTAAAGGAAATATTGTCGATTTCTTAAAATTAAATCAAGCCTCTGATATTCTGGCCTGTGAATCACATCCCGACCTGCGGAAAATACTGGCAACCAAATGCAATGTGATTGCAGATGATTTCTTCGACCTGACCAGCGAAAAAATATCTCACATCGATGCTATTATTATGAACCCGCCTTTTTCCTGTGCGGATAAACATATCCTTCATGCCTGGAAAATTGCCCCTGCCGGTTGCACCATCATTTCACTTTGCAACTCTGAAACCCTTAACAACCGCCATTCAAGAGGTCGAGACGAGCTTGATAAAACTATTGAAGCAAACGGACATGCTAACAGCCTGGGGAATTGCTTTTCAACTGCGGAAAGAAGCTCTGATGTTTTTGTTTCAGTTGTCAGGCTGAATAAACCGGGTGGCGGTTATGATACAGAATTTTCTGATTTTTTTCTCGATGAAGATCCACCGGAAACACAGGCAAATGCGCTCATGCCTTTTAACGAAGTACGAAACCTTGTAAACAGGTACGTTTCTGCCATAAAACTTTTTGATCAACAGATTGAACTTGGTATTCAAATGAACAATTTAACATCCACATTTACAAGCAGTCATATTTCATTTTGTTGTACTGAAGAAGGTAAACCGAAACTTCGCAACGACTACAAAAAGGATTTACAGAAAAATGCCTGGAGTTATATCTTTAATAAAATGGATTTACGCCGCCACACTACACAAGGATTAAAGGCTGATATTAACCGCTTTGTGGAACAGCAGCAAAATATCCCTTTTACCATGCGGAATATTTACCACATGCTGGATATTGTGATCGGTACTACCGGCAGCCGTATGGACAAAGCTCTGCTCGAAGTTTTTGAAAAATTAACCCAACATTACGACGAAAACCGTTTCGGAGTTGAAGGATGGAAAACAAACAGCCATTACCTGCTGAATGAAAAATTTATCATGCCCTGGGTTACTGAAATAACTTACAGGGGACACATGGGAGTTAGGTATGGCTCAGCAGAAACTGTGGACGACTTTGTAAAAGCACTTTGCTACATTACCGGAATGAATTACGATAATTGCACCCCGCTCAGCCGCTTTGTTTCTGATCTGAAATGTGATTTCGGGGTTTGGTATTCCTGGGGTTTCTTCGAGATAAAAGGCTTCAAAAAAGGTACCATGCACTTCAAATTTCAGAACCAGGACCTTTGGGCTTTGTTCAATCAAAACATTGGACGAATTAAAGGTTTTCCTCTCTATGAGTACAAAAAAACCGGAAGCTAATCAAGAATATTTCTAAATAATAATATAAACACCTGCCAATGAGCAGGTTTATTTTTGTCCTTTTTATTTTTATCTCTGGAATATACATTTGCCTCTCAATTCAAAACTAACCTATTCCCATGACCATGAAAAAAATCCTTGCCTTTTGCCTGCTGCTTTTTATTGGCAGCTTCGTGCATGGCGGTAGCTCGCCGCCTCAACCCATTCTTCCCGAAATCTCTCCGGGGTTCCATTCTGATCAGAGTGCCGACTGCTTCGCCCAGGCATTGCCGATCGTAACTCCTTATGCGATCAACCTGGCAGTTGTTCATTCAGAAGTTTTTCCGGATCCTGCTATTATAGGAATTTTTATCCTTTCCCCGACCTCTCAGGAAAAACAGATCTTACACTCGACTAACGATGTAAATATTCAAACTGCTTTTGTACAAAATCCCTTGAAAAGCGATATCGGTACTAATAAAATCAAACCTTCCAATGGCGGAAATCTAACTTGCTCTATTCTGCCAACTTTGTATAACTGCCCTCTTCCTGCCTCCTAACTTTTCTCCATTGTTTGGTTCGTGCTGCCCGGCGCCGTGAGGTGGCCGGGTTTTTTGTTTTGTCCTTTCCTTTTCCGACTTCTC
>CAIXAQ010000920.1 GCA_903917425.1 uncultured Bacteroidales bacterium | reverse complement strand
CTGAAAGGTAAAAAAATCGCTATGACCTGGGCATATTCACCCAGCTACGGCAAACCATTGTCCGTTCCACAAGGCATTATCGGCCTGATGACTCGTTTCGGCATGGAAGTCGACCTGGCTTATCCCGAAGGATATTCACTCATCCCTGACGTGGTGGAACTTTCGGCAAAAAATGCAGTGGCTTCCGGTGGGAAATTCAGGGTGCTGAACAACATGGACGAAGCTTTCCGCGATGCCGATATAGTGTATCCAAAAAGCTGGGCCCCGTTTTCGGTGATGCAGCGACGCACACCGCTATTGCATAACAACGACAAGGAAGGACTGAAAGCCCTTGAGCAGGAATGCCTTGCAAACAACGCCCGTTTCAAAGACTGGGAATGTACCGAAGAAAAAATGAAACTTACCAAAGACGGCAAAGCCTTGTATATGCACTGCCTGCCTGCCGATATTTCGGGTGTTTCGTGCAAGGAAGGCGAAGTGGCGGAATCCGTTTTCGATCGTTACCGCATCGAAACCTACAAGGAAGCCGGTTTTAAGCCGTATATAATTGCAGCTATGATCTTTAATAATAAGTTCAAAGATGCTGCAGGAACATTGAAAGCCTTAAACGAAAGAGGTACAAAGCGGCTTTTATAAAGAAAAATTCATTCAGCCGGACCTTATTTTTAAATACAGATCAATTGTCACAGCCTGCATATCTTATGCAGGCTTTTTTCGTATCAGCCGATAAAATTCTGGCTTATAAAACAATTTTAGTTAGTGTTTTTATCTAATTTTACTTGATGTAATTATAACTTTTCGAATACTTTAAAAAATAAATGGTATGAAAAAGCTATTCGTTTTCCTGGTTTTAGCATTGGTTTTTAAAAATGTCTTCGCCCAGGGTTGCCTGCCAAACGGCATTGTATTTACCAGCCAGCAACAAATTGATAATTTTCACACAAATTATCCCGGTTGCGCTGTAATTCAGGGAGATGTAAGGGTCCAGGGAGCCAATATCACCAATCTGAACGGGTTAAACGTCCTGACTTCCATACAGGGAGGCATGTACATTATTTTTAACGATTTACTTGTCAGTTTTAGCGGTCTCGAAAACCTGACTTCCGTTGGCGGGGGAGTTACTCTTGATTACAACCATGATATTACCAGTTTAACGGGACTTGAAAATCTGGCTTCCATCGGCGGATGGTTAGGGATAGGCTATAATATGCACTTATCCAGTTTAACAGGGCTTGAAAACCTTATCACACTTGGAGGAGGACTGTCAGTTGCAAATAATGATATTCTCACGAGTTTACTGGCTTTACAAAGCATTGAAAGTGCCTCAATCAACAACTTAATGATTGTAAATAATCCTTCATTGTCGAGATGCGAAGCACAGGGTATCTGTGACTACCTGGCCAATTCAGCTGCAACATCTACTATTTATGGAAATGCTCCCGGGTGCAGCAGCAGGGACGAAGTGGAACTCGCCTGCGATAGTTCATTCTATTGTTTGCCTGACGGAATTGTGTTTACTACTCAAAGCCAGGTGGATAGCTTTCAGGTTAATCACCCGGGTTGCTCCGGTATTGAAGGCGATGTTAAAATTTATTTAAGCAACATCTCAAATCTCAACGGCTTGAGTGTTCTGACCTCCATCGGCAGAGACCTCATTATTACGGATAACCTGAATTTGAGCAGCCTGAGCGGTCTTCAGAACATACATTCTGTTGGTCGT
>CAIXAQ010000919.1 GCA_903917425.1 uncultured Bacteroidales bacterium | reverse complement strand
TTTCAAGCAGAAGACGGCATACGAGATGCGCGAGAGTGACTGGAGTTCAGACGTGTGCTCTCCGATCTAGGATGAAGCCTCTTATTCGTTAATTGTTAATAGTTTAGCGTAATTCGTTAATCGTTATAGATGCCCTTTGCGCGAAAATGGCAAGTAGAAAGAACAAGAGCGCAATTACCGAAGATATAAATATGATAAGATTGGATATTTGAAAGATTCTTTTCCGCACTCTGCAGAAAATAGGACGAGCGCGAACGGAGGGTTCAAAAAGGAGAATAATCTTACCGACACTCTTTACAAACGCGCGCCTTCAGGAGAAACGTGAGGCAGTGGTTGTACAAATAGGTGTTTGTAACATGTAATGCCTTCTGTATTCATATTGCCAAATCAGGAAGTTAAATATTGCCAAATCAGGAAGTAAAAAGATGCCAAATCGGGAAGTAAAATGTTGCCAAACCAGGAAGTAAAAATTGAGATGTAAGGAACTTGATGTATATTTGCATAGAATTAGTAACAAATAGATTATGAGTGAAAGGCCTTATTTATTACGCTTGTGCGATAAGGAATTACATCTTGCGTTACAATCTTCAGGGGCAGTTTTAATTGAGGGAGCTAAATGGAGTGGAAAAACACGTACTGCCTCTAATGCCGCAAAGAGCATTTTGTATATGCAAGATCCGGATAATACTGCATCTTACCAGGCGATGGCCGATACTAAGCCTTCCTTATTACTAAAAGGTGAAATACCCAGATTAATTGATGAGTGGCAAATGGCTCCGGTTTTGTGGGATGCGGTCAGATTTGAAGTAGATAAACGAGGAGATGCAGGTCAGTTTATTTTGACAGGCTCTGCCGTGCCTGCCGACAATGTTACCGCACACACAGGCACCGGGCGCTTTTCACGTTTGCTCATGCGTACTATGAGTCTGTTCGAATCGAATGAATCGAATGGCACTGTATCTTTAGGTGAACTTTTTGATGGAAATCAAGCGATAGAGGCGATTTCGGATTTAACCATTGAAAAGATAGCTTTTGTTTTATGCAGAGGTGGATGGCCTGCCAGCGTTGGAAAAAATGAAACATCAGCGTTGCGCATGTCGAGAGATTATATTGAGGCAGCGATAAATCATGATGTGTCGCGCGTAGATGACGTGGAAAAGAATCCCGAAAGAGTTCGGTTATTGTTGCGATCCCTGGCGAGAAATGTAGCTACCCTGGCATCTATACAGACCATTAAAAATGATATAGAAGCGACAGACATTTCAATTTCGGATAAAACCATCATTTTATACCTGAATGCGCTGCGGAGAATTTTTGTGGTGGAAGATTTACCTGCCTGGCTGCCATCCATGCGTTCCAAAACGGCAATCCGTACTTCATCAAAACGACATTTTATGGATCCTTCGATTGCTACGGCAGTATTGCGAACAAACCCGGAAGGCTTATTGAAAGACTTTAAGACCTTCGGTTTCCTGTTTGAATCATTATGCACAAGGGATGTTCGCATTTATGCACAAACGATAGATGGTGATGTGTTTCATTACCGCGATAAAAGTGGATTAGAATCCGATTTGGTTGTTCGGCTCAGAGACGGTCGTTGGGCTGCAATAGAAATAAAATTAGGGAATAAACAGATTGAAGAAGCTGCTGAAAATTTATTGAAATTGAAAGCAAAAATTGATGAAGATAAAATGGGGCAGGCATCTTTTTTAATGGTAATAACCGGAGGTCAATACGCATACCGTCGTAATGATGGTGTTTTGGTGGTACCTATCGGATGCCTTAGGGAATAAGCAGAATGGCGATTGGCAATAATATTACTTGCAAACAGCAGAAAATAGGACAAGCGATGATCTGTTCTCTAAAGTGAATCAACAATCAGGCAATCCATTGAAACTTTCTTAAACTGGTTGGTCAAAAAAACTGGTTTTCAAAGAGCATCAAAAATACCCTTAATTGCCGAATTGCTGGTTCATGTATTCGGAAAAATCGCAGCTGCTTTTGATCCACTTATCTTTTATCCCTTTTTTCGCATCAATCACTATTACCTGTCAACTATACTTCTTTTCATTATTCGCCATTAGTTATTCACTCATCTCCATAACTCTTTCATCCATCTCTTTTTTACATTCTCTCACGGGTTTGCCCGCTTTCCAGTGGTTTCCTTTTAGTGACTATGGAGTTGTAACAAATAGATAATAAGCACTGTATGTATTGTGTTTTAGGAATATTTATCTGAAAAGCGTCCCGGATACTTGAACAATGCTGAAACTTATTCGAGCTATTATGAAACCGCTTTGCCGTTACTTGTATCTATTTTTACGCTGCACTTACTGTTTACAGGATAACAGATTTAGTATAGTTAATAACAAAAACCAAACCGTATGACAAACCATTACACAAGCATGCCGGCGCCACACAAAAACCGGGGCGCGGCTACACTAAACCTTTTACGCCTACCGGCACTTATGGTGCTGATGATTTTGCTGATTGCAGGTAAGGGATTGGGGCAATCTACTGTGTTTAGCGATGATTTTGGCAGCAGCCACACAAGTCTCACATCCGGTGGAACGCCAACAATGACTTATGCGGTTGGTAGTACAACTAGCCCGGCCGGTGTTACTGCAATATCCAGTGGAGTGCTCCAGCAGTATGGTCCTCCGACTCCTGTAAACGGCAGAGAGTATTTTATGGGTTTATCTTCATCTTATGGCTACCCATATAATTCTGGAACACTCAATAGCAACCCGGGTGTTGTTACCTGGTCGTTCAATATCAGAACCAATAGAACATCTTCCTCATTAGGTCTTGATGCTGCCACATATGGTGCTGTAGTAATTCTTGCCACTAATAATGTAGTTCCTACAAATGCTGGTGCAAGCGGTTATGCCGTAGTTCTATCCAAAAATGCAGGTGCAACTAACCAGGTCAAATTGGTAAGTTTCACGGGAGGTCTTACTGCGAATGCAAATACCACCACAATAATTGGTCCTTCTCCTGACCTTGCGAGTTATACATCCTATGCCAGTGTAAAGGTTGTTTATACTCCCACCACGGAT
>CAIXAQ010000918.1 GCA_903917425.1 uncultured Bacteroidales bacterium | reverse complement strand
GGAATACAATTTATAACCTGTCAAATACCTACGTTTCTTTTGCCGGTAATGTCACCGGAATATACTTTACCGCCGGTACAGGCAATAATATTGTTTCCGGGAATTTTATTTATGGTTTATCAGTTACAGGTGCCAGTTCAACAACAGCATCGGTATATGGCATTAAAGTTGCAGCAGGTGTAGCCACCTATTATAACAATATTATAAACCTGGGTGGTAACACAAAATCAACCCTATATGGCTTGTACGAAACAGGCGCTGCCGGCAATAATAATAACCTGTATTTCAATACTATAAATATAAGCGGTAGTTTGACTTCCGGAACAACGAATAAGTCGTATGCTTTATACAGTGCTGTTACTACCAATGTCCGAAATTTCAGGAATAATATTTTTGTAAATACCCGCACAACCATTGGTGGTGCAAGTTTACATTATGCTGTCTATTTCAATTATACTGTCAATACAAATCTGACCCTCGATTATAACGATTATTTTGTTTCAGGCACAGGAGGCGTTCTGGGATTTTACAACGCCGCAAATAAAACAACCTTACCTATTGTTACCGGGAACGATGTCAATAGTTTGGTTGTCAATCCTCTGTTTGCAAATTCGTCTGGGACAAATGCAACAGATTTTAAGATAACTGCAGTTTTAGGAGGAGTTGCCGGGACAGGAATTACAATTGATTTTGGTTCAAACCTTCGGTACAGTGTTCCCAGTATGGGTGCCTGGGAACGCATATTATACAACAGGTGGAAAGGAACCATCAGCAATGCATGGAATATAGCGGCAAACTGGACCGAGAATGTTGTCCCGGCTGTGGACGATAATATTCTTTTTGATGATGTTCCTGTAAACCATTGCCAACTGGATCAAAACAGGTCGGTTTCCAATGTTACCAACGCCCAGTCAGCTTACCGCATGGTGACAAACGGATTTAAACTAACTATAAAAGGCAGTCTGAATTTTACAAATGGTGCCCAGATTGATGCCACTGCTATCAATTCAACTTTGGAATTAGCCGGTTCCGCATCCCAGACTATTCCGGCAGGAGCAATTTACAATAGCGAGGTCTATAGCCTGACGGTGAATAATTCGAATGGTGTAAGCCTGGGGGGGGCGCTCCGTATCATTGGAATACTCACGGCACAAACAGGAAACCTCGTGTCGAACGGAAATATTACCCTTGTTTCTACAGCAGCGCGAACCGCGCTCATTAGCGGAACTGGTGCCGGCGAAGTTACAGGCAATGTTACCATGCAACGGTATCTTCCCAGTGCATTCGGGTATAAATATTTCAGTTCCCCGTTCCAGGCAGCAACGGTAAATGAGTTTGCTGACGATATGGATCTGGCTGCTCCATTCCCAACGTTTTACGATTACCTTGAGGACAACCATCTGGACTCTTTGGGTGTTGCCTTATATTCAACCGGTTGGCTCAAATATGTTACAACCTCCAACCTGTTAATACCCATGAAGGGGTACGCAGCAAATTTTGGCAGTTCAGCGGTAGTTAAAACGGTCGGGGTAACAGGTGTTGTTACTAATGGAATCATGACAGCGCAAAACTTTTATAACCACAACAGAATATACACGAAAGGTTTTAACCTGGCCGGGAACCCTTATCCTTCGCCCATTAATTGGGATGCTGCAAATGGCTGGACAAAAACAAATGTCGACAATGCAATCTATTTGTTCGACGCGGGAAGTACAAATCAATATACGGGTACTTACAGTTCCTATATTAACGGGACATCAAGCAATGGTATTGCGAGTCCGATAATTCCATCCATGCAGGGATTTTTTGTTCATGTAACCAATGGATCGTATCCCGTTACTGCCACGTTTAGCATGGACAACCGCGTGAGGGTTAACAATCTGTCGCCGGTATTCCATAAATCAACATTCGCTGAGTCAAAATCCCTGGTAAGGCTTGCTGCCACTTTTGAGAATGAAAAAACAGCGGATCCAACGGTTGTTTATTTTGATGAGTTGGCCACCAACGAATTTGATACTGAATTTGACGCTCTGAAACTAATGAACACCGATGTAAGTGTCCCTAACTTATTTGGCCTCACACCACAAGCCGAAAGACTCTCAATCAGTGCTATTCCATTTCCTTTCGATAGTATCACCCGGGTTCCTTTAGGTTTGAAAATAGAAAAAACCGCCTGGGTTACCTTGTCGGCCATTGACATTACCAATATGCCGGGAGTTCTTCGTGTCTTCCTCTCGGATGAGGTTACAGGGCTGATACAGGATTTACAGGTAAACCCAACGTACCGTGTTCACCTGGATAAGGGAACCATCGAAAACCGATTTGCGCTCTTATTCAGCGAAAACGACCTGGCGCATATTCCTAAAGAAAAAGACACATTCTCCGCTTATATGACGAACGGAAAACTGGTTGTTTATGTTGAACTCGCATCAGGAAAGGAATCGAAACTGGTGGTAAGCAATATACTTGGACAGGTACTGCTTCAGAAAAATCTTTACGGCGACGGTTCGCACGAGGTAGATCAGCATTTACCTGCCGGTATTTATGTACTATCTTTGTTTTCGCAACAGGGCATACATTCGCAAAAAATTTACATCCCGAATTTATGATACAAGCTATAACATATAAACCCGTCAACAAAAGGCTCATTCCATATTTTTTCAGCATAGCGGCGCTTTTTTTTATTTGTTTTTCGGTTCATGCACAGGAAGACCCGCCCCGTCCGATGCAAGTCACAACTTTTCAGAATCTGAGTTTTGGTGCATTTATCCAGGGCAACACGGGTGGGCAGGTTGTAGTGGATCCAATAGGTTCGCGATCTCTTACCGGCGACCTGATCCCGGTTTTTCTCGGCTACCAGGTTTATCCGGCTATTTTTGAAGTGGAGGCCCTGCCAGGTTCAATTATTACAATCATCAACGGACCTGATGTAGTATTAACCGGAAACCATGGTGGCACATTACATTTGCACCTGGGTTCGTCTATTCCTTCGTCTCCGTTTATCAATACGATAAATCCGCCATTTAAAACCCAGATCAGGATTGGAGGTACACTCACTGTAGGCACTATGTTGAATAACCCTTCCGGCGATTATATAGGGTATTTTTCAGTAACCTTTGTACAACAGTAACCGGATGATTCCAGCACTTTATTCAGATCTGAATTTCCCTGTGGCCAGGCAACTGAAAAGTGTGCATAGAAAAAATCGTATAAATCAAATTTTCAGTATTTTCCTTTTTTTATGTATAATATTGTTAATTCCTCAAAATGTAAAAGCTCAGAATCCCGGTGATGATTACGAGGAGATATCTGTTTTTTTGATGGTGCAGGGAATCGGTGGTTATGAAATTACTGCTATTTATAAAAATGAGCAGGTTTATCTCCCTGTGGCCGAAATGTTCCGGTGTTTGAAAATCAATCAGACAGTTTCCGAATTTAATGATACAATAAGCGGTTTTTATTTGACCGAAAACAACAAATATATCATAAGCATGGATAGTCATACCGTGTTTATTGATGGTAAGATGGTACAACTTACTGAAAATGAAATGCTAAGCACGGAAGCATCGGGTATTGCGCTTAAAATTGATCAATACGGGAAAATATTTGGTTTAGATTGCAGGTTTAATTTCAATAGCTTGTCGGTCGAATTGAAAACCAGCCACGAATTACCCGTAATTAAAGAATTGAGGTTGGAGCAGATGCGTAAGAATATCAGCCGTTTGCGGGGTGAAGTTACCGTTGATACTACCTATGCCCGGAAATACCATGTATTCAGAGGCTTCATGGCCGATTGGGCCGTTTACTCGACCCAGTTAGTCGGCGGAGCTGCCGAAACTCGCACGTCGCTTGGAATAGGTACTGAATTTCTGGGAGGTGAAACTGATATTGAGCTTAATTATTCCACAAGAACCCAATTCGATAAGAGACAGCAACAGTACCATTGGCGATGGGCCAACAATAATTCAAAGATTGTAAAGCAGGTTGTTGTCGGAAAAATTTCCTCACGCTCTATTGCCAGCATCTATTCGCCTCTTATTGGTACCATAATTACCAATACACCTACATCCTACCGCCGGTCATTCGGAACCTATACCATGTCTGATTTTACGGAGCCTGGCTGGACAGTTGAACTTTATATCAATAATGTTATTGTTGATTTTACCACGTCTGATGCCTCGGGTTTCTACAAGTTTGATATTCCCCTGGTTTATGGTGCATCCATTGTGCTGGTAAAATTTTATGGGCCATGGGGCGAAGAGCGTCAAAAGGAGCAAATAATTAATGTTCCGTTTAATTTTCTTCCAAAAGGTGAAATTCAATATTCCATTTCAGGGGCTATGCTTCAGGATACCAGCCATAATGTTTTTACTCACACCGAAGTCAGCGTGGGGATTAGCCGCCACCTTACGTTGGGAGGTGGCTACGAGTATCTTTCATCCATACAATCGTCGCCATCCATCCCGTTCGTTAATGGATCGGCTCAGTTGTTCAGCAACATCCTGATTAACGGCGAATATGCCTATGGCGTACGTACCAAAGCGCTCTTGAGTTACAGTCTGCCTTCCAATTTTGTTTTTGATATCGACTATACCAAGTATGCATTTGAACAGAAAGCCATTACGTTTAATTATCTGGAAGAAAGAAAGATAAGAATTTCGTTGCCGATTTCGATCCACAAGTTTAAAGCTTATAGCCGTTTGAGCTACAGTCAGAATGTTTTAAAGGAGACCACATATTCTACCATGGAAGCCACCATTTCAACATTTTTCAAGGGCGTAAGTGCCAATTTTACAGGAAATGCAAACTGGCTTGGCAAATACGACAAGTATATTTACGGCAACCTGGCTCTTGGATTCCGTTTTTTCAAGACATTGTCTTTCAGGCCACAGGCACAATACGATTTTTCAAACGGTAAACTCATTACAACCAAAGTTGAATTAGAGAATAATTTCTCGCCCAAAACCAACCTTTCGCTGACCTGGGAAAATAATTTCCGGAGCAATTTTAACACGATTGAACTAACATTCAGGTACGATTTCTCCTTTGCGCAGATTAGCCTGAATACGCGGTTTTCAAACAATGCTATTATTACAGGACAAAGTGCGAGGGGAAGTTTAGCCACCGGGAGCGGTAACGGGCTTGCCATTTTCGACCGGCGTTCGCAGGTTGGCCGGGCCGGATTAACCGTAATTCCATTCCTTGATATAAATAATAACGATCATAGGGATAATAATGAGCCTATTACATCCGGTATGAGCATACGTATCAACGGTGGCAGGATATTGCCTGATTCAAAGGATTCAATTATCCGTATCATGGACCTGGAACCTTATGCCAGCTATATGCTCGAGTTCAGTGATACCCAGTTTGATAACATTGCCTGGCAAATACAAAATAAGACCATCAGCATAATGATGGATCCTAACCAGTTTAAATTGCTTGAAATTCCGATAAAAGTAATGGGCGAAATCAATGGCACGGTTTATATGAAAACAGGTACCAGGCTTAAAGCACAGAGCCGGATCGTTATCAATATATTTACTGAAAATGGTATTCTTATCGCTAAAACACAAAGTGAATCCGATGGATATTTTTCCTATATCGGGTTGGCGCCGGGTAAATATTATGCCGAAATTGACATGGCTCAATTATTCCGTTTAAAAGCAGTTAGCAACCAGGAGCGCTTTGAATTCGAGATCCGTCCAACCGAAAATGGTGATATTATCGATAATATCGAATTCCAGCTGACAAAAGATAAAAATGAAACCCAGGGTGAGTTGATTCAGGATAAAAAGGTTGAAACTCCGGAATCTGTCAGCCAGGCTAAAATTCCGGCGCAGCCATCACCCGAAAAAGTTCAGAAAACTGACAAAAACGCCTTACCGGCCGCTGGGCAGAAAGAACGAGCAAACTTGCACTGAAATCACCATACTGCGTTAAACCTGGTCTAGTTGAAGAATTAATTTCAATGGTTTGTATTCCATCAACTACAGAACCGAACACAAAACCCAGGATTCCTCCAATGGGTCCACCAAAGGCCCAACCAAGTCCTCCACCAATCCATTTTGCATATTTAGCCATCAAATAAAGTAATTAGTTAACGAAGTAATAATCTTCCTTAAAATATTTCAGAATTTAATCATTTTATCTAATCCTAAGCCGAAAGTCTCCTCCATTTTAATACCCAGACTTTCAAGATTTTCTAGAACCGGAATATAAATTTCCGGGACAACCGGCCGGTAAACG
>CAIXAQ010000917.1 GCA_903917425.1 uncultured Bacteroidales bacterium | reverse complement strand
CTCAGCTGAAACCTGAGCCTATTACTTTACCCGGCATTGCTTACCCAATACTGAGCATGAAGAAAAGCCTTTCATCGAAATATCTCTTTCTTTCCCTGGCCGGTGGTCGCTTTTTGCTTTACGATATCAGCCAAGGGAATCTGACTGAAAACTCCACGCCGTTATGGAAAAACTTTGATAGTAAGGGCTTTGCCATAGGCGGTGATGCCGAATTTTCGGATAACGAAAAGTACATCCTGGTAGCTGAACAAAATGCGATGTATGCCCGCGATAAAGCCAAAATCGAACCTTTTAGTATAAATGTATTTGATGTGGCAACAGGACAGTTGATTTATGAAATCGGGGGAGTAAACAGTGCCCAGTTTTTAAGCGACAATTCAACCGTTCTGCTTGCTGATGATGAGGGAGTTGCAACTTATAACTTTATAACCAAGACCAAAGGCGAAAAGAAAAAGATTGAGTCGTGCGAAATAGCCTGCCTTAACCATGCCGGAAACTTACTTTCCGTTTCGTATGATGCTGAAAAAAGCGAATTCAAACAAGAAGATGGAGCCGGATTGAACAAAAAAGAGTTGAAAAATGCTGCAAAAAACAAAAAACTGATCCGGTTTTATGAATATCCATCTATGAAAAATGCAGGAATCACGAATGAAGAAGTCGATGTGGTTTTCAGGATGCAATATACCGCTGATGATAAATACCTCTTGTTTTTCAGCCGGACAAGGCAGGCGGAACATACGCATGTCAGTTTGCTTAATGGGCTTGATAAAGCAAATGATCTCAACCAGTTTCAACGTATCGACATGGGTAATTTCAGGGTCGATAATGCAAATTTCATCTATCAGACAAGCGAGCAAATGGCCAATTTTGATATCACGCCATCATCAACTTTATTTTCGTACAACGATAACCGGGGACTTTTTGCCGGCAAACGCGAGGTGTATATCACCAATTTTGCTGAGCAACAGGTAATTGTGGGGAAATTCACTTTCCAGGGACGAGCAAAAACGCGAAACCTGCACCAGGCCGCTTTTGCTTTTATTAATGATTCCATTTTACTGGTTGCCAATGGATTAAAACTTACCTACTGGAATTTTGCGGAACGTCCTGATTATGTCGAGTACATTGAACTTGTGAACGCAAATGCCATACTCGACAATGCAATCGGACAGTTGGACGACGACCTGCAAAACCCTGAAAGTGCGTTGTCGAAATCAATATCGAAACGCGGAATCACAGGCTTTTACCTGATGAACATCACCGTACAAAAGAGCGGTGAAGTGGTTTCCATATATGCCCAATCAGACGACAAAACCAATATATCCATGCAAAATATCCTGAAAGACATGATTCTTAAATACAAGTTTGACGTCACCGTATCCAAAAACGAACGATTAAAATTCACCTACACCTTTATCCTTTAAACCATTAAATCAAAAACTTATGAAAAAGAAAACTCTGGCCATTGGTCTCTTTTTAACTCTTACGGCATCCGTATTTGCTCAAAAAAATGAAGAAATGAAAACAGTTTGGGAAACTAAACTGAATTACGAATATGACCTCACCGGCCTGGATGAAAATCTGAAAATAATACATGGCAGCAACGACAAAAATTTCGGCGTCGTAAATGCCGATGACGGAAGCAAGAAATGGGTAAGCAAATTCTCCGATATCTGCGAAAGTATCAAAAAAGTGGATCTTCAAATCCCAATGTATGAGTCGAAGGCTATATTCCTGTTCGATAAAAAAATGGGGAAAGATCAGATGGTAGTAGTGGATATCGAAACCGGCAAAATGCTCTGGAATACAGCCAAATATCAAGGCATTGATACTCAGGATGAAATTGTATATATTCCTGAAATGGATGCTTACGCCGTTGTTACCAAGGATGCGCTTACCATGGTAAAAGCGCGCACCGGAGAAGAACTCTGGAGTACAAAAACAATGAATACCCCCGTAGGAAAATACATTTACGATGACAATGAGAAAACAATAACCATGGTAAATATGCCACGAACGTTACTGGGGGCAATGCTGAAAGGCTTTAAAAACCAGATACTTAAAATCAATGTTAAAAATGGAGATGTCATTTGGGAACAAACTTATCGTGGATTTATCGAGAAAAAAGTAGTAAGCAGGGAACCTGTTGCCAGGTTTGTACTTGCCGAAGGCAATAAATTAATGCTGCAGTTGAATGGCTTACAAGTATTCGATTATAAAACAGGCAAACCGCTGTGGAGCGCTACTTACGATGTAACTTTCGAGGAATTTGCCAAAGTGAAAACTCCTGGCCGTGTGCAGGCAAAAGGTGTTTATGGCGCTGTAGCTGACCCGCTTTACGATGGAGAGTTTGTTTATATCCTCGATTTTAAAAGCAAATCCTCGCAATACCTTAAAAAATACGAGGTAAATTCAGGAAAACTTGTGTGGACTTCACCTGAAATAAAGGATGCCCGTGCTATCCCTGCCTTATTTATGGTTGATGGCGTATTGTTGTTGCAGGTTGGAGGGGCTGTTGAAGTGCAGGGAATTACTGTACAAACTACGCCCACAGCAGACGGATCTTCCACAACAACCTATAAATCTATCAGTTATCAAAATGTGAAACCCTATAATGTTCAGGCATTTAATGTTTCCGATGGCAAGCAAATATGGGAAAGCGACCGCTTTAAGAAAGGCATTTCAAATATGTTCCTGAATGGAAAAGATCTGATAGTTTGCAGTGGCAAAGCATTGTACAACGTAGATTATAAAACCGGAGCCGAGAAATACGAGGTTTCGCTGGACAAGGACGATATTTCGCTGGCCGAAAAAATTATTGACCCGACTTCTCTGG
>CAIXAQ010000916.1 GCA_903917425.1 uncultured Bacteroidales bacterium | reverse complement strand
TTTTTGTGATTTGCATTCGTTTGAAGTTAAGTGATTAAGAAATTAATTTAGGGTGTTAGCCGGTTAGGCGGTTAGACTGTTAGGGTGTTAGGATTTATTTTAAGTTCTGATGTTACTTCCGTTAGGTATTTGACCATACTTTATTTAATGAGAAATCTAGTTTCCAGCATCCAGATTCCGGTACCCAGTTTCCAGAATCCAGATTCCAGAATCCAGATTCCAACTTATTCCAACGCAACAGAATCCGCTGCCGAAATGAGTGAATCTGCTTTTGGAAGCACCGTTTGACAACCGTATGGTTTCGATATTTTAATGGCAGGTTTTGGAAATTTCAGCCTGTATTCTTTCAGACTTTCGTCTTTCAGTACCTTTGCCATGAACCGTCCAAATACAGGTTGCGCTGTGCGAAGCCCTTCGCCTATATGTGATGTTTTGAAATGAATTGACCTGTCATCATTGCCAACCCAGCAGCCAGCAATAAGTCCTGGAGTAACCCCGATAAACCAACCATCTGTGTAATCGGACGAAGTGCCTGTTTTACCTCCAAACTCAGTTCCAAATCTAAAAATATCATATTCAAACAGTCCCTGGGTAGTTCCTCCCGGCTCGGTAAGCCCGGACCTGAGCATTATGCTCATCAGGAAAGCAGTTTCCGGGTTAAGAACCTGTTTTTTCTGGGTTGCAGCCTCAAAAATCACTTTGCCATTGCGATCTTCAATGCGGGTCACCAATAATGGTTTCACGAGTGAGCCCTCGTTTACAAAGGTGCAATAGGCGTTTATCATTTCCAGCAAAGTAACATCGCTCGATCCTAAACAGATGGAGGGAACATTAGCCAGATCGGATTTAACACCAAGTTTATGCGCATATTCAATCACCTTATGCCAACCAATTTTTTGCGCAAGTTGAACGGCCACAGAGTTGACGGACCGGGCAAAAGCATGTTTCAAAGTCATGCTGCCGGCATGGCTGCGATCGACGTTTTTAGGGCTCCACTCCTTCTCTTCCCCGTTCTCAGTATATTTTATCGATACCGGCTGATCGGTAATCATATCGCAGGGACCATATCCCTGGTCGAAAGCAGCCGCATAAACGAATGCTTTGAAGAGTGATCCGGGCTGACGTTTGGATTGATTTACATGGTCATATTTAAAATAATTATAATTGATGCCGCCAACCCAGGCTTTCACGAAACCTGTACCGGGCTCCATTGCCATAAATCCTGTCTGAAAAAACTTTTGGTAATATTTAAGCGAATCGAGAGTTGACAGGGCAGTATCACGCTCGCCCGAGAAAGTAAATACTTTCATTTTATGCTTCTGGCTTAAAGCAATACGAATACTATCGCTTCCTTCGCCATAACGTTTGATAAGTGACTTATACTGGGGTAATTCAGCAGATTTTTTCAGGAAATAATCAGGAAAATCCTTCCCGTTTTCGTCTTTCCAGGGGACAACTGCATCACCGCCGGCCTGGTTGAAAACCCGTTGCAGGTTCTTCATATGCTCAGCCACAGCTTCTTCAGCATATTTCTGCATGCGCGAATCAACGGTGGTGTATATTTTCAGTCCGTCAGTCCAAACATCGTATCCGGTTTCCTTGCTCCATTGCTGTAAATCGCGAACAATAGCATCGCGCAGATAGGTCATATTTCCCTTTGAGAAACTTTTACGCTGAAAGTGCAAATGCAAAGGGAGTGCTGTCAGTGAATCCTTTTCGGACAGCTTGATAAAGCCGTATTTTTGAAGCTGACTGATAACCTGGTTACGGCGTGACAGGGAACGAACCGGGTTTGCTACCGGGCTGTATGAGGAAGGCGCTTTTAATAAACCTATCAATACGGCTGATTCGTTGTAAGTAAGCTCAACAGGTTTTTTGCTGAAAAATGTTGAAGCTGCGGAATTGATTCCATATGCATGGCTGCCAAAATCGACCGTATTCAGATACATGGTAATAATGTCTTCCTTTGAATAATACAACTCTATTTTTATCGCGTTAATCCATTCTTTTGCTTTGCTTATGAGTGTGGAAATCCCGGGTATATAACCAAGTAATCCCGTAGAATAGTCTTTCCGGGTTTTAAATAAATTCTTGACAAGCTGCTGCGTAATGGTGCTTCCTCCGCGTTTGTCGCCTTGCAATACCGACCACATGGCTGCAAATGTAGCTTTGATATCAACGCCATGGTGCTGGTAAAACCTCACATCTTCAGTAGCAATCAGGGTATTAACCAGGTTGGCTGGCAAATCCTCGTACACGGCTGGTGTCCGATTTTCGGTAAAAAGTGTTCCAATTTGTTTACCATCAGCCGAGTAAATTTCGGAGGTCAGACTAATATTCGGGTTTTTAAGTTCACCTATTTTCGGGGAACTTCCGAAAAGCCAGAAAAGATTTATATCAATAGCTAAAGTAAAAATCAGAAAGAAGGCTAAGCTATAGATACCAATTAGTAACACTTTCATCCATAACACTGCTTCGCGCGGTATCCTGACCCAGTCTTTAATGAAATACTTTATGCTGTAATACAATCTCAGTGCTTTTTCACCAAACCACCCTACCTTGCTTTTGAGGTTACTGTCCTTCATTAGATGGATTTTCCTTCCTTAATTATATTTGACAAAAATACTTCATTTTTATTTCATTACGCAACACCAACGATATTAACGGCAAAATTACAATGTGTCAGCCTTATCGATAGCTGCAAGTCGTTGTAAAAGAGCCGGATGTGAGTAATGAACATAAACATACCATGGATGTGGAGTAAGATTACTTAGATTTTTTAGGGAAAGACGTTTCAACGCTTCGGCTAATGCTCCCGGCTTTGACAGACCAATTGCAAAACGGTCGGCTTCGTATTCGTGTTTTCGCGAAATAACATTGAATACGATGCCAAGCACCAATGAAACCGGGCTGTATAATATTCCGAAGGCGATTACTGATAGATGAAAGGATGAAACGGATGACCCTAATGCTGCCGCAGGAAGCGAACTCTTTAAAAGCAACGATAAAACAAAAAGCACTATACCCGTTTGCATAATACCAGACAGTAAACCTTTCAACACATGTTTCTTCTTATAGTGACCGATTTCGTGAGCCAGGATGGCAGCCAGTTCATCAACACTATGCTCATTAACCAGGGTATCGAAGAGTACTATACTTTTCTTTCGTCCGAAACCGCTGAAATAAGCATTACCTCGCGAACTTCTTTTCGATCCATCCATAATGCTGATATCTTTCAGACTGAAGTCAGCCCTGACTGCTACCTTTTCAATGGCATCGCGAAGTTCACCCGCTGGCAAAGGGGTTAGTTTATTGAATATCGGAACCAGAAGGGTTGTGTAGAAGTAACTGATAAACAGCGTGAAAACTGAAATACAAGCCCAGGCAAGTATCCAGAACCAGGCCCCTGACTTTTCATAAATAAAAACAATGAGTGCCAGCAATCCGCCACCGACAAAAACGGCTAATATCCAGCCCTTCAATTTATCAAGAATAAAGGTTCGCGGGGTAGTTTTGTTAAAACCAAACGATTCTTCTATGACAAATGTGTGATACACATCCAATGGAATGCTGAGTATATCAGAAGCGAATGCTATTATTCCGAAAAACAACATAGCCTGCAAGATGGCAAAACCACTAAACATCCTGGCAACACCATCAATCCAGGCAAATCCACCGAAAATGAGCATGCCCATAATCGCCACAAAAGAAAGAACATCCGAAAAAAGCCCGAACCTGTAATTAACCCGTTCGTAATCCTGTTGTTTACTGTATGTTTGTTCATCATAAAAGCCTTTTAAAGCATCAGGCAGAATGTTGCTCCAAGTCGTTGTATTCAAATAACCAATCCACTGATCGAATGCAAAACCAGCTATCGTAATGATGAGCAGTATATTAAAGAGAATTTGTGGTGTCAATGTGAAAGAAAGTATGAATTATGAGTTATGAGATATGAGCTACAATTTACGATTAACGATTTACGATTTGTGATAAACTATTAACGAATAACGATTAACCTTTTCCATTAACCATTTTCCATTTTCCTTCTCCCCTCAATAACTCCCGTTCCGCTTGCGTATAAACCATTCGGCTGACAGGAGCAAAAGAAGTAAAAGCAGAACAGGGAAAAAACTTACCAGTTCAGTGTATCGTTTTTGGGTGTAAACAATTGTCTTAAAATCATCGTGTGATGCCAGAAGTTGTTGAATCTGATCCAATTGATTGGGGTAAACCATTTTCCCTTTGTGGCGTTCAGCCAGGTTAAAAAGCAGGGTATGATTTGCTACCGTGTTCATCGATTCAACGTTGAGTGGAATTACCGTAAATATTCCGTTTTTTTGGAAAACCTTGCCAGCAAAACTACTTGTTGCCTTGTAAGTGTATTCGCCGGGAGGTAGACTACCCGCATCCAGATAATAGGCATTTGAAGTACGCGTAAAGGCGAATGGAAAGTTGTTTTTATTCTCATCTGTAATTACAATGTTAACATCCGGTTCGTTAACAAGCTGATAACTATCGTTGTATAATTCCGCATCTATTTCAACAGCCTCGTTCTCGGTAAAATTATTTTTCAGCAAGACCCTGAACTGACTTTTATCCTCTTTCACCGCCAGGTACTGAATTATTTTTGAAAACAGCTCGTCAAATGCCTGTTGATTACCCGCTTTGGCATAATTGGCCATACGCCAGCGCCATATTCCTTCGCCGGTAATGGTGGCCGATTTCCGGTCGACGCCCTGGTTGAAAAGTATTAATGGAATTCGTGTGTTCACACTGCCAATTTTCTGATACAGTAATATTTGGGCAGCGGTTCCTGATTTATACTGGCTGAATGGAACATGAAGAGGCGGAAATTCAGGAATTATTTTTTCAATATCCGATCCCAGCGAAAAAAGGCTGAAATCCGGATTCATAATACCGGTTGCTTCATTGAAGGAATTAACGGTTTGAGGAATCACCAGGCCAGTCATCAGGTTGTTATAAGCCGGTATATTCGACTGTGATCCAATGACATATAATATGGGGATCGGTAAAGTTTTCAACTGGTTTAAAACCTGGATTCCGGCATCATTCATCGAAGGCACCTGGTGCAATATTACGAGACTATATGGTTTCAGCGACCCATTGAAATCATTGAGCATATAGCTGTCGAGCGAAAAATTTCGGTTCTTTTCGATTGCCTGCTTTAAAGCAGAAATATCCGGATGCGGAGCCGCTTGCAGCAGTAGTATTTTCTGACGGCTATCAAGCACTTCGACAAATATTTCCTGGTAATTATTGGTTGTGCTTATTTCTCCGGCTACTGTTGTAACGGCAATCCGGTAACGCTGCATACCCGGTTTTGAAGCCGAGAGTTTGGTTGTAAATGTATGCGTAAACCGTTGATCAGCAATTGAAAAATTTTCGCTAAAAGCTTGTTGATCACCTGACGAAATTGATATTTTCCCCTGAATACCTGCACATTTATGAGCTGTAACTGTAATCTCAACCGGAAAATCATTTCCTAAAAATGC
>CAIXAQ010000915.1 GCA_903917425.1 uncultured Bacteroidales bacterium | reverse complement strand
AGTAAAGTTTTGTCCCTGAGTGTATCGACCCAACTCATAAATATGGACTCAAACTTATCGGGTTTGAGTAGTGAAAAAACCCTGTTGATCGTATCGTGTGAAGGAATACCATTTGGCAGCAAAAGTATTTGCTTTAAAAATTCAATTTTAGTTGTGCCGAACAACTGAATGGCATTCCAGGATTCTGCCCCGCACAAAACAGCCAGGATACTCAATACCAGTATGTCTGTCAGGTTATGTTTTTTGTTCCTGTTAAGCCTTGGATCGGGCATGTATGAAAATAAATCATAAAGTTTTGTTCTGGTCATGATGTTGGATGGATTAGTCCAACAAAGTTTTAATGATTTTTTGACATAAACACTATCAACTAACAAGTATTAATTAACAGATTTACAAATATATAGCCCATTTTTGTTAACAACCAGCGAAAAAACAAAAACCACCAAAAAACCCTGTTAATATCTCAATGAAATTTGTTAACAAGGTCGATTTTTAAAACTTCTTCTTGCGTTTACCCTGTTATATTATGCTAACTTAACGGGATGAAGAAAGTTGTAACTCACAGTTTCCGGGAACAATTTAGCCTGTCAAATGTTGATATACTTAAAACCATTTCTTCTTGGAAAACTGAACAATTGCCGTTTCCATTCCGATAACCTGCTCAGTTATTTATTAAAACTAATACCCATTCCAAACCGACTCAAACCAGGGGATTCCAAATGCATACAAATATATACAACGAAAAATTAATCCCTTGCAGTTCAAACCCAATGACTGGGTTTTACCGTAACGGAGATTGCGATTCGGGCGATGATGATACTTTTGTTCATTCAGTCTGTGTGGTTGTCACAAAAGATTTTCTTGAATTTTCGAAAAACATTGGAAATGATCTCATTACTCCGCATCCCGAGTGGAGTTTCCCTGGTCTAATACCTGGTGATCGCTGGTGCCTCTGCGCTTCGCGCTGGGTGGAAGCCTGGAAGGCCGGAGTAGCTCCCTTGGTAGTGCTTGAAGCAACCCATGAAAAAACACTCGAATTCGTGCCTCTTGAACAGTTGATTAAATATGCGTTCAGAGATAATCTTCTTGAAAATGAACAATAGAAATACAGAATTTTAATTGCCTCATTTTAGGCTCTCGACTAATAATACGAAGATAATACTGTCTTTTTTTTGTAACTAATTTCATAACCTGGGCGTCTTATGTTTTGCGACATTTATAGGAAACAATTATCTTTATTAACCAAAAATTCAGGAACTTATGTCAAATTCAAAAACCTTTATACTGGCTTGCCTGGCTCTTATAGCTCTTACTTCGTGCAGTGAGAAAAAATCCAGAATGCCGAAACAATTCACTATTGAACAACTCTACAGCAACCTTTCGGTTGGTGCTGCCGGATTTAATGCCGACGAAACAAAAATCCTGGTTGATAACAATTCAACCGGAATTTTTAACGTGTATGAATTAAATATTGCGGATACTGCCTTTAATCCATTAACCAGGTCGAAAACGGATTCTTACTTTGCGGTAGACTACCTTCCTGGAAGCAGCAAATTTATTTATAATGCTGACCGGGGTGGTAATGAGAACTCGCACTTATATTTGATGAAACCAGGCGATTCCGTAGCTAAAGACCTTACTCCCTGGCCTGAAAGTAAAAATAGTTTTTCCGGATGGAGTGCCGATAAAAAATCCATGTATATTTCGAGCAACCAGCGCAATCCTCAGTTTTTCGATACATGGAAACTTGATACGGCAACATGGAAACCGACCATGCTGTACCAGAATACTGAAGGTCTGGACTTTGCCGATATAAGTAAAAGCGAACGCTATGTTGCACTAACCAGGAGCATTACCACTGATAAAAACGAGTTGTACCTCTTCGACCGAACTACCAAAACAACGAAACGCCTCAGTAACGAAAATGATGCTACATGGTATCCGACTGGTTTCGAAAAGAACGACAGTATTTTGTATTACACCACTAATGATGGCAACGAATTCAGCTATCTTGTAAAGTATAATATCAACAGCGGGAAAGCCGAAAAAATATTTGAAGACAAATGGGATGTGGCAGGCATGAGCCTGAGCGAAAATGAAAAATACCATACTATTTTTATAAATGAAGATGGTAAAAACAAGGTACTTCTTTTCGATCATGCTACTAATAAGCAGGTTAACTTTCCCGAAATCAAAGACGGGGATGTATTGGGGGTAACTATTTCGCCAAGCGAAAAAAATCTTTTACTCACTGTGGGTAGCAGTACCAGCCCTGCAAATTTGTATTTGTACAACCTGGAAAGTAAAAATCTGAAGCAACTCACTTCAACACTGAACAAGGAAATTGATCGCAATGACCTGGTTCAGGCCGAAGTTGTCAGGTTCAAATCGTTTGACGGCGTGGAAATTCCGGCCATTTATTACAAACCTCTGCAGGCCGACCGAAAGAACAAAGCCGGTGCACTGGTTTGGGTGCATGGTGGTCCGGGCGGACAAAGCCGGGTGGGTTTCAGCAATTCAATACAATACCTTGTAAATCAAGGATATGCTGTGCTGGCTGTTAACAATCGCGGTAGCAGCGGGTATGGTAAAACATTCTACAAAATGGATAACAAAGACCATAGCAATGGCGACTTGAAAGACTGTATTTATGGCAAGAAATGGCTTGCCGAACAGGATTATATTGACAGTACAGCTATCGGCATATACGGTGGCAGCTATGGCGGTTGCATGGTATTAGGCGCTTTGGCCTTCCATCCCGACGAGTTTAAAGTGGGTGTTGATTTGTTTGGTGTGGCCAACTGGCTTCGCACACTCAGGAGTATACCACCGTATTGGGAGTCGTTCCGCAAAGCCTTGTACGATGAAATGGGTGATCCGAATACTGCAGACAGCGTAATGTTAAAGAATACTTCGCCGCTGTATAATTATGAAAAGATTACCAAACCGCTGATTGTTTTCCAGGGGGCTAACGATGTGCGTGTGCTTCCTGTTGAGAGCGATGAAATTGTCACTGGTGTCAGGAAAAACGGTGTTCCTGTTGAATATGTGGTTTTCCCCGATGAAGGACATGGTTTTGTGAAAAAAGAAAACCAGATTACTACTGCAAAACGGACACTCGAGTTTCTGGATAAATACCTGAAACCAAAAACGAAGGCAGCGAAAGAGGTAGTCTTTCGGCAAAGCCTGGCACAAAGCCACAGCCTCATTTAGCCTGTCATATTTTGCAATTAATTCTTTAACTATTTTATACCCAACCATGGATGTAATATTATTTACACCCTTGGTTGGGTTATATTCTTACAGGTCCACACAAGCTATGATGGCCGAAATATTCTGATTTTTTCAATAACGAACTGTTTGTCATTTTACCAGGCACATGGTTTGAGATGCCAGGCGCAAAGGCAGGATCAAGAAAATCGAAATCAAATGAAATATATTGCGGTGATTTTAATATCAGTCTAAAATCGAAATCAAAATCTTTCATTTCAAAATTGACGAATTCCTTTCAGCCTATCCCTGATTAAAGCCTTTTCGCATCATAAGCACCACGCCTGCCATGCTTACCAGCCCACCAAAAATCTGAATCGGAGTTGGAAAGTTGCCGAAAATCATAAAAGCACCGACCAGAACAAACAAGCCTGTAGAACTTTGAACAATTGCTGCCCTGGAAGCTTCAATAAACCGAAGAGCTGAATATTGAAATATAGAAGTCAGAAAAGGACCGACAAAAGAACCCGCCAAAATGTATAAAAATGTGTTTATAGGGATTTTAAAAGTGTGCCTTTCGGCAATCATAAAGACGAGTGCAAATAAAACCAGGAAAACCGCCCTGTTAATAGCCAGCACTACCGGGCTGATTTCACGTATATGTTTTTTTGCAGTTATTGTACGTACGGCATAAAACGATGTGGAAAGCAACATTAGCCCGGAAGCTGATGTAAAATAACTGTCAGCTGATGTAACCCGCAAACTGACAACAAATGCCCCTGAAAGTGTAAGGATTGCGCCTAACAGTGCGACTTTCCCAAACCGCTCACCCAACAATACAAGCCCAGATACAGTAACAAAAAGATATTCGAGATTTCGCAGAAATGAGGGTATGGCCGGGTTGGGCGCTACAGCAATGGCTGCGTAAAAAGACGTTGTGGCAACAATTTCGATCAGACCGATATAGAGTAAAGTCCGGTAATCCTTACGGGTGAAAGAATTTATCGAGAATCCACCCCTTGGATGAGCCGCCATCAGGCTGTTCCAGAAGATAGCTGTGAGAAACCACCAAAAACCAAACTGGGGCAGGCTGATTTCGTTAAGGGCGGCTTTACTGAAAAGGTAAACCAATGAACCGCAGATGGTAGCGATGAAAGCGTACAGGTATCCCCGATTTGTTTTTTTCATTAATAGCTCGAAAAGTAAAAGCCCAAAGTTAAAGTAAGTTAGGATAAGGCTCGTCAATTCTGCCAATTATCACTGTATAATAAATGTTTTATCT
>CAIXAQ010000914.1 GCA_903917425.1 uncultured Bacteroidales bacterium | reverse complement strand
TTAGGCTGCAGGATACCATTCAGGTAGATTTCAGGTTTGGTGTTACCCGATTTTTTAACAATCATAACATTACCAATGGTAAGCATGTACTGTGTTTCGCGGCCAAAGTGTGCGGTATCGTTCCTGATGCTCAGCAATTTTTCCTGGTACAATACATTGTTATTTTCCAGAATCGTGAATTCCGAAAGAGTTGTATCGCCCGAATTAGAGTTGTATTGAGCCGTATAGCCCCCGCTGAAGGCATATTGCGCCGAATAGTGGATTCCCTTAGCAGGGCTCACAACGGAATTGATGTTCAGATTACCGGCAACCACATTGTTAACGCTGATTTCGGAAGCCAGGGCGTAGTCGAAATCGTGGTAATTGTTATAGTTGTTATGATAGCCCGATAAGGCAATCGCAAAATTATTGGTCAGCGTGGAGTCGGATGGCGAAAAGTGCCTCAACAATCTTGGGTTTTTTACCTTCTCTAAAGGCATGCGGACGATCATTTGGTTATTGTCGGCTGTTTTGTTAAAAAAACGGATCAGGGGAACGCCCCATTTATCAGGTTTTACACCAGGTTTATAATCGTATATGCCCTTTATCTGTTCGAGAGAGATATACGCATCGTACCCTGAATCGGCTATACTGACTGTACTTTTCATCATTCCCCCGTCAACCGTTAATATACTGAAAGCCGGTGAAGCCGTAATTACGTCCATGGCTTTGTCCAGATTTGAAGAACTGCTGCTGAGCGATTGCTTCAGAGAGTTGGTATCCGTATTACTTTCATTTTTCTTACACCCCATAAACAGAGTGCTTATTAGCGCTGTCGCTAAAATAATCTGGACTGTTGTTTTCATAGCTTTTATTTTTTTAAGCGGTTATATATTGTTTATTGTTTTACAACATCAAATGTACAACGGCCGGAAGGTGTAA
Organism: uncultured Bacteroidales bacterium; assembly: GCA_903917425.1. Classification (GTDB taxonomy): domain Bacteria; phylum Bacteroidota; class Bacteroidia; order Bacteroidales; family UBA4417; genus UBA4417. Next base: position 1,954 of record CAIXAQ010000914.1, on the reverse strand, counting down.
AAAAGTATTTTCAGCCAATGACTTTAACAAATAAGCAGAAAGCCGTTTTTTACCGTCCAAAGTTTTTCGTTGCATTTTAAATTTCATCCTGGAAAGCGGGCAATTGGGAGTTTTATTGTTTGACAAGCTTCAGATACTGAACAAAAACCGATGTACTTGCCTTAAGCAGGTAAATACCCGGCTTCAAAGCTGTAAAGTCCTGCTGTTCAATATATTTTCCTGACCAGACTATTTGCCCTAATGAGTTCAACAACCAGTATGTTTCTCTTCCACTTGCATTCTGGACACTAATCCGGTTCGTAAAAGGATTCGGGAAGACACTGATTGACTGTAACTTTGCTTGTTCATCTATACCGTTCGTGTATTTTTCAATAAAGTCGCCGGGGGTTAAGTCTCTGCCGGTAAACGCTGCATAATCAGGAGCATACCTGTATATCCTGAAGACTGAATTCATGGTTTCTTCGGGGCGTACCGGATTATGCGGAATGGTATCACCCTGGGTTAAGGGTCCTGTATCATCAACCGGGCAGATGTATTTCCACACTATGGTGCCGGAAGTAGTTACTTCGGTAAAATCGCCATGTCCACCTTCACAGATAATCGTATTTCCGTTTTTCTGGCGCTGCGCCCCCGAAATATTTTCGGAGTAAAGCGATTCGGGGGGACTGGCTGTATAAGACCATGTGAAACTGGCGGGTCCGAAGGCCATTTCGGGAGTGAAGGAGTAATTGCCATTGATATCGACCGGTGGAGTGATTTCGTCAACAGTCGAGTGCAATGGATTTCGGCCAAGCCCGTTATTATAGCAGGTGAGGTTTCCGGCTCCAGGATAGCCAGGCTTAACCCATTCTACATCATGCTGTTGAAAATACTTTTCGTTGCTGGCCGTACCTGCTCCATAGGTTAAAGGATTTCCCCAACGATACAAAAGGTCGCCACCTTTCCCGCGTGCGCCGCCAGCATGACCTGCAGATTGTGCTGTAGTCGTAGTGTGGTCGACGATCCATACTTCGCTGTTTCCTCTTACACTAACGGCGATCTGGTCAAATGCAGGATTATAATCAATTGAATTCATATGATTCCAGAAAAGCGGAAGATTCCTGTGATCGCCATCACAATCAATAAGTTCAGGATGAGTGTTTACGACACCATAATTCATTTTTGCTGAACTGTAATCCTGTATCATATGATCCCATACATGCCATTCCCACACCACAGTGCCACCCGATGGATACGTAGGCTGGATTTCGATAATACAATCGGGAAGCATGTACCCTTTTTGCTGTATTTCCGAATTCAGTTTGGTGGGGTCGAAGCCTGCAGCTATTACTTCGGCATAGGTTTTCTTTTCGACTACCAACATAATAATGTTACCGTTGGGCAGTTTTTTTATATCGTGATGCTGCATATAGCTTGATGTCGAATAGTTGCAATACCACACCAGGTTGTCATTCCAGTCGTACTCCTCTATCCGGCCTCCTTCGCCTCCACCAGTTCCAAGTTGAGTCTGAGTCATACAGGTACGCAGCAGGTTCCCGTTTTCCAGCAGGTAAACAGCCTGCCCGGGAGGATAAGTACTTTTATTCCATTCGTGTATTTTCCGTCCATCATTGTTTATCAGGTAGGTCATGGTGTTTTGCTTAGGTGCAAACAGGGTATAGCCTTTATATGTCAGGTTCGTATCGTTCACCAATACACCCATGGTTCTTGTTTGGCCGTATACAGATCCGGCTAATAGTAAAAGGACTTGAATGGCGAGTAATGAATTGCTTTTTAGCATGGTAACCTCCGTTCTCTATTTAATATAAATCATTTTTTTACTCAACTGCCGGTTATCCGCTTTCAGGACATAAAAGTAAATACCGTTTGAAACCAATCTTCCTCCTTCATTTGTTGCATCCCAGTTGACGGTATATTTTCCTTTTGAATAATCGGCATCAACCAGAGTTTTGAC
>CAIXAQ010000913.1 GCA_903917425.1 uncultured Bacteroidales bacterium | reverse complement strand
ATCAGGGTGTTGAGTTTTTCAATTTCAAGCACCATTTCTTTTGTTTTACTTTTATCAAATTCATCTTTATCCACGTATATCACATCCGTAATTTCGGGAACCAGGCCGTTTCCCATTCCTTTGTCCGAAAAAATGACAATTTCCTCGCGTTCTATTTCTTCCATATTTACCTGGTAATCAAGCTCTGCACCAATCAAAGGCTTAATTTGCAACAAATAAAAAGTAGTTTTATAGTCGGCATCGCGGGTTAAATCGATGGCAAATTCAATTTCAACAGGCGTACCCATGGCTTCTTTTACAATATCGAGCACGGTTTCGATAGTTTTTGCCATAGGGCAGTAATTGTATTTTAACACATTACTGAAATTGATCACTCTCGGCCCGGGCGAAGTTATTCCCGGCACAATACGATGATTATCAATGTCGTAAACAGATGCCAGGTGACGGAGTGTGCCGTGGCTTTCGGCAACATCGATATCCATCTCGCGCAGGCCGGCCATTTCGCCTTCAAGCAGGTTAACATCATCTTTTGCCAGATCAACCGCCAGAAATTTAACCTGGGAGTTTTTGTATAAATCTTTAGGCGTCAATATTTCGACTGCCGGGTAAACGGGCGAAAAACGGTACGCGCTTCCTCCATCGACAACGAACTTCCCCAGACCTAAAGCGGCTACAGCAAAGCCTTCCTCGGGTTTCATGTGCGCAAACGGATAATAATTGTACGACTGCGCTACGCCGCTGATATGCGGGTAATAAACATCATTATATTGATTACCAACTACTTCCTGAAGAACAATGGCCATTTTTTCTTCTTCAAGCTTATAGTTTATGGCTTCGATGTATCCACGAGCTTCAGGCGAATATACGGAGGCATACACAAGTTTGATGGCATCCATCAGTTGTGTGAGCCTTACGTTAATGTCGGAATGGTTGTTTGGCAGCAGGTAGGTCTCGAAAATTCCGGCAAAAGGCTGCGAAAGTGAATCTTCAAACAAGCCTGAAGAGCGCACGGCAATGGGCTTTTCAATCATTTTCAATAAAACCCGCAGACGGCGTATAAGGGTATCGGTGAGCGGGCTTGAAGTAAATATTTTCTTTATTTCATCGTAGTTTTCAAAATCCGTGATCCTGTCCCTTATCCGGTTGCGTTCGATAAAATACTCAAACTCATCGGTTCCGATAACGGATGTTCGTGGCGACCGGATATTGATATCGGGAATATGTTTATTGAAATCGTAATTGTAGATCAGCGTATTGATAAAAGCCAATCCGCGTCCTTTACCGCCCAGCGAACCGGGAACCAGTGTAACCACATTGTGCTCGTCGAGCAAAGCCGATTCTTCAAAAGGGATGACTTTCCCCTTGTTTTGTTCATTCCTGAATTGCCGGATAACGTCAATCAGGTATTCTCTTAATTTTGAGGGACTTTCGAAGTCGCTCACTTTGGCCGGATTGATAATTTTAGCCACCTGTATTTCGCCCCGTGCCATCAGCCAAAGCGAAAAATGGTCCTTTCGGGCATGGTAAATGAGCGATTCGTCGGGAATGGTACGGAGATGATTCTCGAATTCGCGGAGCGATTTGGCTATAGCAATCTGCGCCCCTTCCTTGTCACGATAAATAAAATTACCAAAACCCAGGTAATGGGTAATAAAACTTTTAAAATCCTGCGAAAGGCTTTCGGAGTTTTTATTGATGAATGTGGCTCTCAGATCGTAGGCACGCGTAGCATTCTCAGGATCGGACGACTGAATAATAACCGGCAGTTCCAGGTGTGATTCGCGCACATAACCAACCAGCTCAAACCCGGCCTCCTCGTCTTCCTTTCCATTCCGGTTAAACGTAATATCAGTGATAAGGCAGAGTAAAAAATCCTGGTAATCATTTATAATTTCCAGGGCTTCTTCGTAGTTGGCTGCCAGCAATATTTTAGGCCTGGCCCGAAGCCGCAATACTTTATAAAGTTCATCGGTGCTCACGTCGTCAATAATGCGCCGTGTCTGGTCCATTACAATTCCATACAGCAGGGGCAAATAGCGCGAATAATACTGAGGGCTGTCTTCGACCAGTAGCAACACTCTTACCAGTCCGACGCGGGTATCATTTTCAACATTTATTTTATCTTCGAGTAATTTGATCATGGCAAAAAACACTTTGCTTTCGCCGTTCCACACGAAGACACGATCAATATTTTTATACCGTTCACTTATAGTGGTGAAGTAGGCTACATCCGAGTTATTATTGAGCAGAGCAAAAATCGGGATATACGCAAATTCCTTACGGATTTGAGCCGAAATGCTGACCGGCAGAATTTTATCAACCCCAACCATAAATATGACCATATCATAATGCTTGGCATTCAGCTGGATAATGGCTTCTTCGGCGGATGAAACTCCTGTGATCCGGGGCACTGAAGTCAGGCTTAACTGGTGATACTCGCCTAGTACATATTCCGAAAAACGCCCTTCTTTCTCAATGGTGTAGGCATCGTAAAGATTGGCGACCAATAAAATTTCCTTAACTTTAAACGGTTGAAGATCGTGGTAAACATCGCGGTCGTAATTGTTTTTATTCAGGAAACGCTGGAGTAACTGTTTCCCGCTGGCAGGGATTTCGCATTGCTGGGTTTCGGCCGATTTCCCTTTAAGGGAAGCTCGCGTCTTTTTAAGCAATTCCCTGGCAGCTATGCTGTTAAGATATCCTGTAATAGCACTCGCCAGGTTGGCTATCAGGTGTCGTTCTTCTTTCAGGAATGGGCCTTCATCGAGATGTACAAATTCGCGGGTATAAAATATGTCGATATAACCGGAACCTCCGTCGATGGATTCGAAAGACTGCCGCTGCATCCAGCGTGATTCCTGAAAATCCGTTGAGCGGTATTCCTTGCCACTAAAACCGATTCGGCAAACCGTAAATTCAGGATATTGCCAGGCGCCGGGCAATAGTTTAGCTAATTGCTGAAGCGTTTCATCTATCGGTTTTCCCTCGCGCAGAATATCATTGGTTTGATTGATAGCTGCGAGTTCTTTTAAACGTTCGGTACGTTCAAAAATCAATTTCTTTATCTCACGCGGGTCGTTCAGCAGTTCATTATCTTCGCTTATCATATATTCTCATTTATCAAAACACAAACAAAAATGGGTAAAAATCCAATGCCAAAACTCTTTCTTACCACAATTTATAAATTGTCCCGGCTAATTTATAAAAACGAGGTTTCTTTATTTAGATAAATCGTTTCCAACTCGTTCAGCAACAGAGATGATATGTTATCTCGTTAAGTGAAACACTGATTTTTATAAGTAAAATACTTATTTTATCTATATATATTGCATGTTATTGTATATCATACACTTATATATATCAAAAAACTTTGTTAAAAACTTGCCATTCATATCAATAGTATTAATATTGTCGCATCAAAAACATTGTATTCAACAACTAAATTTCTAATCATTATGTCAAACAGTTTTATTGATCAAAAGGTTGAACAGTTTATGGCGAAGGTTATTGCCAAGAATCCCGGTGAAGTAGAATTTCACCAGGCTGTTAAGGAAGTTGTGCAGTCGCTCATGCCTTTTATTGAGGAAAACCCAAAATACAAGGGTATCCTGGAGCGTATGGTTGAACCCGAGCGCGTAATTATGTTCCGTGTTCCCTGGCTTGACGACAAGGGCGAATTCCAGATCAACCGCGGATTCCGCATCGAAATGAACAGTGCCATAGGCCCTTACAAAGGCGGCTTACGGTTACACCCTACAGTGAACCTTGGAATTCTGAAATTTCTTGCTTTTGAACAAGTGCTTAAAAATAGTCTTACTACTTTGCCTATGGGAGGCGGAAAAGGCGGTTCCGATTTCGATCCTAAAGGCAAGAGCGACAATGAAGTAATGAAATTCACCCAGTCGTTTATGACTGAATTGCAGCGCCATATAGGTCCCGATACGGACGTTCCGGCTGGTGATATCGGCGTGGGAGGCCGCGAAATTGGCTTCATGTTTGGTCAATACAAACGCATCCGCAATGAGTTTACCGGTGTTCTGACAGGAAAAGGACTCGAATGGGGTGGCAGTTTGATACGCCCGGAAGCTACTGGTTACGGTTGTACTTATTTTGCTGAAGAAATGTTAAAAACCCGCAACCAGAGTTTTACTGGTAAAACTGTCGTTATTTCCGGTTCTGGCAATGTTGCACAATATGCCTGCCAAAAAGTTACCGAATTAGGCGGCAAAGTGGTTACACTTAGCGATTCGAACGGATATGTTTACGATCCGAATGGAATTGATGCAGCCAAACTTGCTTTCGTAATGGAACTTAAAAACATAAAACGTGGCCGTATCAGCGATTACGCTAAAAAATACAACTGCGAATTTGTTGAAGGAAAAACACCATGGGGTGTTAAATGCGATGTTGCTTTACCATGCGCCACACAAAACGAACTCCTGGAGGCTGATGCCAAGACATTGCTTGCCAACGGTTGTTTCGTTGTTTCGGAAGGGGCAAACATGCCATCGACCAACGAAGCTGCCGAATTGTTTGTGGCTGCCAAAATCCTCTACGGGCCGGGTAAAGCTGCCAATGCCGGCGGAGTTGCCACTTCGGGCCTCGAAATGTCGCAAAACAGTATGCGCCTCAACTGGACCCGCGAACGCGTGGATCAGGAATTGCACACCATCATGATCAACATTCACCGTACCTGCGAAAAATACGGCAAAGATGCTGACGGAACCATTAATTATGTAAAAGGTGCCAATATCGGTGGATTTGTAAAAGTGGCAGAAGCAATGCTGGCACAGGGTCTTGTTTAATAGATAGAAGTTAATGGTTAATAGAAAATAGTTAATGGTTTTACCTTTTTAGTCTAAAGATTTGAATTTCAGTAACATTGCTATTCAATAAAACATTAACGATTAACTGATAACGATTAACTAAAAAAACAAAAGGCTTCCAAATGGAGGCCTTTTGTTTTATAACTACAAAGGAAATTTTACACAATAGTTCCAATTACAGATTGAAATTTTTACTTTTCAATTAACCACTTTCATTTCATCCACCAGGTAAGCTGCACCCGCATATTTATCCACTACAAAGAGCACATACCGGATATCCACACAAATAGTTCGTTGAAGGTTGACATCAAACTTAATATCGCTGCTCATGGCTTCGGAATTGCCATCGAAAGCCAGTCCAATAAGTTCGCCATTGGCATTAATAACAGGGCTTCCTGAATTACCGCCGGTAATATCGTGGGTTGTCAGGAAACAAACATCCATAATTCCCTTGTTGCCATACCGGCCGTAATCCTTTTTGTTAAACAACTCTTTCAGCTTCGGCGAAACTATGAACTCCTCGTTTGTAGAATCTTCCTTTTCCATAACGCCCTGCAAGGTAGTATAATAGTCGGCAAAAAGAGCATCGGCAGGCTTGTAAGGTTCTACTTTCCCGTATGTTAGGCGCATGGTACTGTTCGCATCTGAATAAAATGTAGTTTCAGGGTGCATTTCACGCAAACCGGCAATATAAAGTCTCCGCGCTTTCCCGAATTTGTCTTCATCGGTCATTTGCGCCAAACGGGCAATCATGTAGGATTCAATTAAAGAATTTGCAGCTACAAAAGCTGGGTCTTTCAAAAGAGTTTTCTTTTTCGGGTTATTCAGATATTCCATCAGTTTTTCTTCGGATGCAAAAATCGAATGATCGAAAATGGACTCTACATAACTGCCGGCATCGCCCTTAAATTTCTTCTCTATGGTGTGATAGTAATCGGGAAGATACTCCGGAGCCACATTTTTTGCGTACAGGTCAATCATGTTTTTCAGCAGTTCTTTCTCCAGCTCAGGGTTAAAGGTTTTGTAAAATTTGGCCGCCCGTTTTTTACTGATTCCAATCATTTCGTTAAAATCTGCCGAATCAAACCTGCTGGCCAATTCGCCTGTCTGGAATGCAATGTATAAAATCCGGGCACCCGTAAGCAACTCTTCGGTATAAATCAGAGCTTCGTTGGCGCGACTGGCAGAAGCAGCCTGGTACACATTTTTAAAATCATCCAATACGCTGCCATACATGGCTTTGCGGATTTCATTCTGCTTTACCCATTCCTGGAATTCTTCCTCTGTTCGTTTTTTATCGTCAAATACTTTTAAACGTTGCAGGGCTTTACTTTCCTGCAGCGATTTCTTCCAGAAATTTCCCAGGTATGCGTAATCGCCCGCATAGGCAATTCGTGTTGCATCATCAGCAGCCATGTACTTCTTCATGACTTCCATCTTGGCCCATTTGGCTTTGATGTCGGCGGGATTGCTTTGTTTAAGCTTTTCCTCAATACCGTAAGATGTCAGGTAACGATCGGTAGTACCGGGATATCCCAATATCATCGAAAAGTCACCTTCTTTCACCCCCGCCAGCGAAACAGGCAGAAAATACTTTGGCTGATATGGCAGGTTGCTTTTCGAAAACCCGGCCGGTTTGCCATCTGCGCCCGAATACACTCTCAGCAAACAAAAATCACCTGTATGGCGCGGCCACATCCAGTTATCAGTATCGCCGCCAAATTTTCCGATTGAGGAAGGAGGAGCGCCTACCATGCGGACATCTGTATACGTTTGATAAACAAATATATAATACTCATTTCCTTCGAACATGCTTTCGACTGACACCTCAAAACCAGGTACAGTATCGGCTGCTTCAATAATTTTATCCGTTTCTTTTTGTATGGCCGATCCTCTTTCACCCTCGTCCATTGAAGGTGTTACATTTGCCAGAACGAGAGCGGTAACATCGTCCATCCGGATGAGGAACGAAACCGTTTTTCCGGGAATCGGTAATTCTTCTTCGGGTCGCATGGCCCAGAAACCATCTGTCAGGAAATCGCTGCCAACAGAACTCTGCTCGGCAATGGCTTCGTAACCGCAATGGTGATTGGTAATAAGCAGGCCTTTTTGCGAAATGATCGAACCCGTGCATCCACCGTGATCCAGTGCAACGATGGCATCTTTAAGACAGGCTTGGTTTACGCTGTATATTTGGTCGGCAGTAAGTTTCAGCCCCATCTGATGCATAGCATTATAATTGTATTTGCTGACGAGCATGGGAAGCCACATACCTTCGTCGGCCCTGGCAAAAAGGTTCAGAAGCGTAACAAAAACCAGGAATAGAGAGAATTTCGGTGATTTCATGTTAAAAAAGGGGTTAAATGTCGGATGTGGGATGTGGGATGTGGGATGTGGGATGTACGATATGGGATGTGCGTTGTCGAAAGTCGAAAGTCGGATGTCAGATGTCAGATGTCGAATGAGATAGATACTATTTTCTATTTTTCCTTTTTCTATTTTCTATTTTCCCATTGACTAAAATAAAAATGACGATTTACAAATTCCATCGTAAATCGTCATTCGCAAATTGTAACTTTTAAGCACTATTTTCTATTTTCCATTAACTATGAGCTATCTCCCCTACTTCGACATCCGTTTACGCTCATGTTCCTTGAGGTAAATTTTTCGCAAGCGCATCGATTTGGGAGTAATTTCAACCATTTCGTCAATCTGAATATATTCCAGGGCTTCTTCGAGGGAGAATTTAACGGCCGGTGGCATGCGAACGGCTTCGTCTTTAGCCGTTGTGCGGAAGTTTGTCATTTGCTTGGGTTTCGAGATATTCACGCCAAGGTCGTTGTCGCGTGAATTTTCACCAACAATCTGTCCTTCGTAAATTTCGTCGAAGGGCTCGACGAAAAAACGGCCACGGTCAGTTAGTTTATCAATACTGTAAGCAGTTGCCATACCCGTTTCAATGCTGATCAACACACCAGCCATTCGCTGTGGCAAAGTACCTTTCCAGGGCTCGAAAGCTTTGAAACGGTGAGCCATGATGGCCTCGCCGGCGGTAGCTGTCAGAACCGCATTCCGCAACCCGATAATACCACGCGATGGAATCACGAATTCGAGGTGCATCAGGTCGCCTTTAGGGTTCATGGCTAACATATCGCCACGACGCTGGGTAACCAGATCAATAACTTTTCCCGATACTTCGAGAGGAGTATCCACTATCAGTGTTTCGATAGGTTCGCATTTTACACCATCAATTTCTTTAATAATTACCTGTGGCTGTCCTACCTGTAGCTCGTAACCTTCACGCCGCATGGTCTCTATCAGGATGGAAAGGTGTAGAATTCCGCGACCGTAAACAATAAACTGATCGGATGATCCTGTTTCCTCTACGCGAAGTGCAAGGTTTTTCTCAGTTTCTTTCTGCAGCCGGTCATTCAGATGCCGTGATGTAACGAATTTTCCTTCTTTCCCGAAAAACGGTGAATTGTTGATCGCGAAAAGCATACTCATGGTAGGTTCGTCAATATGTATGTCGGGCAAACGCTCCTGTGTTTCTGGATCGGTAACCGTGTCGCCTATATCAAATCCTTCGAGACCGACCAATGCACAAATGTCGCCCGAATGCACAGAAGTAACTTTTACACGGCCCAGACCTGAAAATGAATATAATTCTTTAATTTTTGATCGTGTAATTGACCCATCTCTTTTTAAAAGAGTAACATTCATGCCTTCAAAAATAGATCCGCGCGAAACACGACCGATGGCGATCCGCCCAACGTAAGAGCTATAATCGAGTGAGGTAATCTGCATCTGCAAAGGACCCTCAGGTGTCGGAGCTTCAGGAATATATTGTATAATCGCATCGAGCAGGGGGAAAATATTATCTGTTTCTTCGAGCCAGGTAGTATTCATCCATCCGTTTTTACTGGAGCCGTAAAGTGTCTGAAAATCAAGCTGAACATCAGATGCTTCCAGGTTAAAGAACAATTCATAAACCTGCTCCTGGACTTCGTCGGGACGGCAGTTTTCTTTATCGACTTTGTTGATAACAACTATAGGTAACAGCCCGAGAGCCAGTGCTTTCTGGGTTACAAAACGGGTTTGAGGCATAGGTCCTTCGAAGGCATCAACCAGCAAAAGCACACCATCAGCCATCTTGAGCACACGCTCTACTTCACCACCAAAATCGGCGTGACCAGGGGTATCAATAATATTAATTTTTACACCTTTATATTCAACCGAAACATTTTTAGAGGTGATTGTAATTCCTCTTTCCCGTTCCAGCGGGTTATTATCGAGTATAAGTTCGCCGATTTCCTGGTTGTCGCGAAACAGGTTACAGCTATGTAAAATCTTGTCAACCAGTGTTGTTTTGCCATGGTCGACGTGGGCAATAATTGCGATGTTACGAATACTTTGCATGAAAAATTTGCTTGTGAAAAAGTGTGCAAAGGTACGGTTTATTTGCAGAGGAATTACATATGTAAGTATATAGTTGGAATCCTGGTGAAAGTTTAAACTGTCTAAAGTTAACGAAGCGATAAATTCTGAAAATAAATTGTCGTTTCTCCTGATTTTCTACCTTTGCAAAAAATCTCATCTTATGGACAGAGGCCCTATCTCCCGGTTTATTGAGCATCATTACAGGCATTTTAATTCAGCAGCATTGGTTGATGCAGCTAAAGCATACGAAACACATCTGCTCGAAGGCGGTAAAATGCTGATTTCCATGGGTGGAGCCATGAGCACTGCTGAACTCGGAATATCGTTGGCCGAAATGATTCGCCAGGATAAAGTGCAGATTATCAGTTGTACCGGCGCCAACCTCGAAGAAGATATTATGAACCTGGTAGCACATTCGCACTACCGCCGTGTTCCCAATTACCGTGACCTTACACCCGAGCAGGAAAATGAACTTCTCGAAAAAGGACTGAACCGGGTTACCGATACCTGTATCCCTGAAGAAGAAGCTTTCCGTAAAATTCAGCATCATATCGTAAAAATATGGAAAGATGCCGAAGCCAAAGGCGAACGCTATTTACCTCACGAATATATGTACAAACTCCTGCTGAGCCGCGTGATGGAAAGCGACTACGAAATCGACCCCAAACACTCGTGGATGCTGGCCGCAGCCGAGAAAAACCTGCCAATCATTGTTCCGGGCTGGGAAGACAGCACCATGGGCAATATTTTTGCATCCTATTGCATAAAAGGCGAATTGAAGCCTTCGACCATGAAAACCGGTATTGAATATATGATGTGGCTTACTGAATGGTATCGGGCTAATTCGTCAGGCAAGGGAGTTGGCTTTTTCCAGATCGGAGGAGGAATTTCAGGAGATTTCCCGATTTGCGTTGTTCCGATGATGTACCAGGACCTGGAGTGGCACGATGTGCCTTTCTGGAGTTATTTCTGCCAGATTTCGGATTCAACTACTTCCTATGGCTCCTATTCCGGCGCTGTTCCCAACGAAAAAATAACATGGGGAAAATTAGATGTTCACACCCCGAAATTTATTGTCGAAAGTGATGCCACCATAGTGGCTCCTTTAATATTCGCATGGCTGCTGAAATGGTAATTAACTTTTTACTTTTGTTTGGGAAGAGTAAAATAATTGAACTTTTATAGCCTTGACATTTAGATTTGGAGAACATTAGCCTGACCAGATTAATGTCCATACAATTCAAATTCTTTTTCCCGCTCATTTTAATTTTGGGCGGGATTTTTATTGCTATTT
>CAIXAQ010000912.1 GCA_903917425.1 uncultured Bacteroidales bacterium | reverse complement strand
TTTTGAGGCAACTATGATGCCTGTTTCAAAACCTGGGTCACCAGTTGGACAGAGAATAACAGTTTGAGCCCGTGAACTGCCAGTCCATAAAAGCATTAGAATAATAAAGGTAAACAGATTTTTCATTTGGTTTTGTTTAATGATTTTCGAAATGGATTTATTGTGTGATCTTGAGGTGCAAAGTAACTTTCTAATTCAGCTTGTAACAAAATATCCGCCAATACAAAACCTATACATTCCATCGAATACGCCTATACTTTACCTGTACATGATGAAAATAATATATACAAATAATTGTTATTCAGTAATATAGGTAAATTGACAAAATCGGGGGTACAGGTTTTACAATTAAAGTCAGAGGAATGAAGCGAACTTTAAATTAAAAGCGGATCAGGTTGATTTCCTAAGCAGGAATTAATATGAGGATTAAGATAAATTTAGTTTATCTGAGTTTTTTGAAATCCCGGAAAAATAATAAAACCAGGAAATGTTTAATGGTTTAGTAATACACAGAAAATCAGTTATATGTAAAATATAATTAAAGTATGATAGAAAAACAAAGGAAAAGGTTTTGTGCTTTATAGCGGTACTTATCAGCAGTGAGTTTACCGCACCGGGAAGTAGTATCCGCAATTAACTCCCAGGTTAAAGCCCGGGATATGATCGATATACCCTATGTTGACTTCGGCATACGGTGAAAATACGAACCTGTTCACATAGTGATTCAATTCAACTCCTAAAGTGAAACTTAACTGGTCGCCGGCGAAATTCACATTTGAGTAATCACCGTATTTGTACGATGCTTTATAACGCAACAAACTCACAAAGGGAGAAACATCCATCGTTTTATTAACCGGTATATGGTAAGCGACATGTTCGGCCGATAACAAAATAATAGCAACCTTAAGCAGCATATCCTGTAAGGGAAGGTCGTCGCTTTTTGTTTCAGCATCAGTCCTCCAGAAAAGCACCCACAAAGGAATTCCTATGATTCCAGGTCCTCCGTGAATATAATCGCGGCCAAACACCATATCGCTGTCGAAGCTTATTTTTTTGCTAACAAACGTCCTTATTTTTATTCCCCCGGCAAACTGCACACCATTGGGTGTATTTATCAGCATATTGGCAGAACCTGAAATGCTGAAATCGCCAAAAGTATGCGCAACCTGAATCGGAGGAGCATCATTTGCCACTATAAGCTGTTTCTGGGAATAAATCGTGATGGAAATAAACAGGAACGAAAAAATAAGATAGAACTTTTTCATTTTGTATGAATTAAAATGGGAAATAAGGCATTTGTTCTCTGAAAGACATTATGAACGGTATTATTGCAAAATTACAAAACCAACACTTTAAAGTCAATATGCGTTTTACTGCAGTCTGGTTTAGCCATTAATAGACCGTTTTGTGTATTTTTGCCGAAATGTCCCTTTTATAAAGTACTACAATTGTGCAAACTGCTGATCTGATAATTATTGGTGCCGGCCCGGCCGGTCTCTTCGCCGCTATCAATTGTAAAGCCAAAAGGGTTATTGTACTTGAGAAAAATTCTTCTCCGGGCAAAAAACTCCTCATTTCGGGTACAGGTCGATGCAATATCACACACGATTGCCTGCTCAGCGATTTTTTTGATCATTATGGTGCTAACCACCGGTTTCTGAAAACAGCTTTACACCGTTTTACCAATGCGAACCTGGTGCATTTCTTTGAAGATCATGGTTTGGAAACTGTAGTAGATAAAAATGGAAAAGTGTTTCCTGTTTCGCAAAAAGCGCAGGATGTGCTAAATGTATTA
>CAIXAQ010000911.1 GCA_903917425.1 uncultured Bacteroidales bacterium | reverse complement strand
CTGTTATCTTTTCTCTACCTGCTTAGCCGCAAGGAACTCAGCACCGATCCCAAACCATACCTATCCTTTTTCAGTAACCGCATCGGCCTGGCATACACTCTTTTCATGGGTATGATCCTGGTTTCTTTCACCAGGTCCATCAACATACCGGAATCTATCCTGAGTTTTTCAAAATACTTCACGGTTTTTTGTGCCGCCCTTATCCTGTCCGTCCTGCTCCGTTCCGACAGGCGTTATTTACGGCTATTGGTAATTGTAATGGTATTTGTTCTTCTCACCGACAGTTTCACTGTTTTTTACAATATTATCCAATATATTTCTCGTGAATTCGGCAGTATTTATGAGATTAAATCAGTATATTCAAACAAGAATATGCTTGCAGCTGCCATTTTTATCAAAATCCCCTTTGCTCTGTGGCTGATCAGCTTCGAAAAAGGGTGGCTGAAAAAACTTGGCTTCACTACCCTGTTTTGTGCCGAACTGGCCGTTTTCTTCATGAGCACCCGGGCATTCTACGTTGGATTAATTTTTCTTGCTCTGGCTTATGGCATTTACCTTTTCATCATCGACAGGCGCAACCCGGTAAAACCAAGATTTAAAATGCTGGCAACTTTTTTCGGCTTGCTTTTTCTTGCATTGGCAATTTATAGCCTGACACAGCATTATCTATTTCCCAGTTCAAATGACATTTACAATCAATCCTATACTCAAAGGTTTTCTTCCATTTCCTCCGGTGAATCAGGCCGCCTCGACAGTTGGAAACGATCGGCTATCTTATTTAAACAGGAACCATTGCTCGGGATAGGTACAGGTAACTGGAAAATCAGGGTGTTGCAATATGAAAACCCGGAAAAGTCGGACTATACCTTTATGGTAAAAAACCACAATGATTTCATCGAGATCGCCACGGAAACAGGTATCTTCGGCGGGCTGTTGTTTGTCTCTCTCTTTGTTTTCCTGTTATTGAATTTCGGCAAAGCGTTTTTCAAACCGGAAGCAACTGAAAATTCTTTCAGTTATCTTTTTCTCCCTGCATTTGGCATATTTTGTTATAGTTTTGATGCATTCTTCAACTTCCCCGCCGACAGACCCGAGATGCAGTCCCTTTTTGCTTTGTTCATAGGGGCAGGGATCGCTTATTCACCGGTATCGTTTCAAAAAGGCAAAACCGCAAACCTCTTATTGATAAGGTTGCTCTCAATTATTCTTACACTATTAATCCTGTCAGTGACTTATGTTTTACAAATCAACACCCAGTGTTTAAAGTTACAGCGTTTCTATCAGTCTGATGGAGTTCTTGGCAGGTTCACCCATGCATCCGGTCTTTTCATAAAGGGATATCCAAAATTGCTGAATGTCAGTAGCGTAGGCGACCCCATCGCAGTGATCAAATCGCAGTACCTTATGAACGAAGAAAAATACCAGGATGCCATTAAACTCCTTCTGCCTGACAGGTCGAGCCCATTCGATGGGAGGAAGGAGCATCTTTTGGCAAAAGCCTTTTCAAAGTTGGGCAATAACGACAGTGCACTTCTGTATGCATATAAAGCCAATGCCTTAAAGCCCCGTTTGTACGAACCATTGGGATTCATCTGCTTTATGCTGAATACACATGCAAAAAAAGAAGAAGCAATAAAAAAGACACAGGCTTTTCTTGAAGTCGAAAAGACCAGCTCAAATGCTTGGTTGGATTTGACGTCTTTTTACCTGGAAGCAGGCAATTACCAAAAAGCAATTTCCTGCATCGATTCTGCCGCAAAATACCTTCCTGAAGACTCTGCTGTAATGCTGAAGCAGCATAACCTAACCTTGTATAGAGGAATTGATCCCTACCAGGAGATGTATGCTATAGCCATGAAATATTTTGATCAGCAGAAGTTCCCGGAGGCCCTTACCTACCTCGATCAAATCATCAGCAAGGGAAATGGCATCATTATAGTTTATGCGCGCAGGGCTGTTTGCTATTTTTATGCCAAAGAATATCAAAAATGCATTGCCGATGTAGACCTTTCCATTAAAGGAGGATACGATAACCCTGACCTGCTTAATATTCGCGGTGCATCCTATCATGAGTTGGGTAAGATTGATGCCGCATGCTCCGATTTTCATGCAGCTGCAGTAAGCGGTAATAAGGATGCTTTGAATAACGAACAACGCTTCTGTAAAGGGAAATAAATATTGTGCCTAAACGCAGGCGCGGGGGAGTGATGGCGCGATCGGGGAATGGAAAGCCCATATAGCCTCCAAACAAGTCTTAATGAGAGTTCCCCGGCTTCGGATTCAAAAAAGGAGTCAAGACTGCAGCCGTAAGATTTTTGATCCCCGATCCGGTTTTGATAAATCATATTTTAATAGCTTGTAAGAATGAAAAAACGTCTGCTTAATAAAACAAAGGTTCAGTCTGAGAAGGCACCTCCCCCTCCGCTCAAAATTTCCTACATTATAATTCTGCTGGCTTATGCACTAATTACGGTAATGACGCCGCATTTTAACGCTTGGGACTCTAACGGCCCTAAGTTTTTGTCTTTATCCCTACTAAATCTTTTTACATTCATTTTTCTCCTTTCCCGGAAAGAGTTTAGAAGTGAGCCTAATGTCTTCTGGTCATTTTTTCTGAACAAGATCGGTCTGGCGTACACCCTTTTCATGGTTGTTATCCTGGTTTCCTTTACCAAGGCCATCAACATTCCGGAAGCCATCTTAAGTTTCTTGAAATACTTTACAGTATTTTGTTCCGCCTATATACTCTCGATCCTGCTTCGTTCTGATAAAAGGCATTTCAGGATGCT
>CAIXAQ010000910.1 GCA_903917425.1 uncultured Bacteroidales bacterium | reverse complement strand
GTTGTGCCAGTATGATTTGAAATCATCTTTAGATGCCGGTATGTTAAATGATGCCGGATCAGCTTTGAAAACAATTGCCTGTTTTGGCGCAACCTTCTGCGAATCAAATTCTTCGATGCCTTTGAGTATTGAATTCTGGAAATAACCCGGTTCGTAGGTTTTAAAAGTGCCTTTATCCTTGTTCAGCGTTTGTGCATAGGTAGCTGAATACCAGATTACTGCTGCCAGAAGCAGGATCGTTTTTTTCACTTTAGTTTAATTTTAATTGTATGAAATTTAAGTTGGTGGTAATCAGCCCGTAATGATAAATTAAATTATTGATTAATAATTAATTAAGCAAAAACAATATTATTCCTGCCGGTGATTTTTTCGCAGTAATGGCACAGAAGTTTCATATTCTCTTTATCAACTACCGTAAAATGGCTTGGGACGAATTCCACGTTGGTGATACAATTCGGATTGAAACATTTCACTATGCTTTTGATCTGGTCAGGGACTTCAACCGTTTTTTTGGTAACAACCTCGAAGTCTTTAATCTCAATAAAAGTCGCGGTTGGCGCTACCAGCGCAATTTTATTGATTTCGTTTGCATCAAAATACGTGTTGCTTACTTTGATAATGCCTTTTTTACCGTATTTCTTGCTATCGAGGTTATCGCCGAAAAGAACCTGGTTTTTGTTGTTCTCAAGGTTAAGTATGTGAAGTACTTTGAATACGTTATTAGCCGGAATATGGTCGATTACTGTGCCATTTTCAATGGCTGTAACATTTAAGTGCCGTTGTTCTTTTTTCATTTCTTTAACTATTTTCCTGGTTTCTGGAATCAATTATTTAACACCTGCAATAGCGGCAAGCAAAGCCTGGCGGACATACACCCCGTTTTCGGCCTGTTTGAAATAGAATGCCTGCGGCGTTTCATCCACATCTTCGCTGATTTCGTTAACGCGGGGAAGCGGATGTAAAATTTTCATGTTCGGCTTGCAGTTATGGAGCATGGCGCGATCGAGCACATAAGAGTTTTTAACTTTTTCGTAATCCAGCGGATCGCTGAAACGCTCTTTCTGTATGCGCGTCATGTAAATAATATCGGCAATTGGAATTACATCAGCAAGCTCGGTATATTGATGGTAAGTAAGATTGCTGTTTTTGATGTGCATCTTGCTTGAGCTGGGAAGTTTCAATTCCTCCGGTGATACCAGGTGAAAAGTAGGATTGAAACTGCACATGGCCTGAACCAGCGAATGCACGGTACGCCCGTATTTCAGGTCGCCGATAAATGCGATGTTCAGGTTATCGAGAGTGCCCTGGGTTTGCATGATGCTGTACATGTCGAGCAGGCATTGTGTTGGATGCTGATTGGCTCCATCACCGGCATTGATAACCGGAACCGTCGAAACTTCGCTGGCCCAGCGTGCCGCCCCATCACGCGGGTGGCGCATCACGATAATATCGGCATAACCGCTCACCATTATGATGGTATCCTTGAGCGATTCGCCTTTTTTTACACTGGTTGAACCGCTGTCGCTGAAACCGATCACGCGCGCGCCTAATCGGTTGGCAGCAGTTTCGAAACTGAGCCGGGTGCGGGTGGAAGGTTCAAAAAAGAGAGAGGCTACAACGTGATCGTTTAATAATTTCTGGTTAGGATTTTCTTCGAAACCGGCCGCAATTTCTAATATCCTCAGGTATTCTTCTTTATTGAAATCGGTTATCGAAACCAGACTTTTATCTTTCATTGTTTGATTGTTTAATTTCAGGTTATAAAATTACAAAATATCAACGGTAGGCCCGGTGTGTTTGTTAATACTTTGTCATAAAAAAAGCGGCCATTGCTGGCCGCTTCTAAAAATCGGGTGTTATTTAACGAGCTTATGTTTCTTAACAAATTCATCGAGTATGCCTGCCAGGTCGGGCTTGCCGATTTCCTGTAAGTCGTAACCCACTTTAACACAGGGTTTAGTGATCTTGATAATGCGATTCAGATCAATTGGGGTTGCGATAACCACAGCGTCACAAGGTGTATTTTCGATCGTTTTCTCCAGGTCGCGGGTTTGCTCTTCGCCGTATCCCATTGCCGGTAACAGTGTTCCGATATTAGGATAAATGCGGAAAGTTTCGGCCAGTTTGCCAACAGCATAAGGCCGTGGGTCAACCAGTTCGGCAGCGCCAAATTTATTGGCAGCAACGGTTCCTGCGCCGATTTTCATTTCGCCGTGGGTAAGTGTCGGGCCGTCTTCAACAACCAATACACGTTTGCCGCGGATCAGTTCAGGTTTGTCGACAGTAAGCGGCGAAGCTCCGTCGATAACCAAGGCATTCGGGTTTATTTTTGCAATATTGTTACGAACGATCTGAATATTAGCTATATCAGCCGAATCAATTTTATTGATGACAATA
Organism: uncultured Bacteroidales bacterium; assembly: GCA_903917425.1. Classification (GTDB taxonomy): domain Bacteria; phylum Bacteroidota; class Bacteroidia; order Bacteroidales; family UBA4417; genus UBA4417. The sequence continues at coordinate 1,916 of CAIXAQ010000910.1, read as the reverse complement.
GCATCAGCTATACGGGCCATAACTTCACCAGGATAGTAACCAACTTCGGCACCCGGACGGTGAGGGTCGGCAACACAAATAGTTAGGTCGGGTTTGTAGAAAGGGAAGTCATTGTTTCCGCCATCCCAGAGTACAACGTCGCAGCCATCAGGATCAACTTCGGCAGCGCGGAGAATATCAAGGTAATCAACACCAGCATAAATAACGTTTCCACGAACAACGTGTGGTTCGTATTCTTCCATCTCTTCGATGGTGCATTTGTGTTTTTTCAAATCCTCAACCGTTGCGAAACGCTGAACTCTTTGCTCGTTAAGGTCGCCGTAAGGCATAGGGTGACGAACAGCAACAACTTTTAAACCTTTAGCCATCAGTATTTCGACGATTTTGCGCGAAGTCTGGCTTTTTCCGCAACCTGTGCGGGTAGCACCAACTGCAATAACAGGTTTGGTACTCTTGATCATGGTTTCACCAGGACCTAAGAGGATAAAATTAGCGCCACATGAGTTAACCAGGGCACTAACATTCATTACGCGTGGATAAGGAACGTCGCTGTAGGCGAATACGCAATCCACCACATTTAATTCTTTTATCAGTTTTGGCAAATCCTGCTCCAGGTAAATGGGAATTCCGTTTGGATAAAGATCAGCACCGGCCAGTTCTTTAGGATACTTACGGCCATCAATGTCAGGAATCTGGGCAGCTGTAAAAGCAACAACATTATATTCAGATTTTCCCCTGAAAAATGTGTTGAAATTGTGAAAGTCGCGCCCTGCAGCTCCGATAATAATTACATTACGTTGCATAAAGGATTGTTTAAGATTTAACAGTATGAATTTTGTAATTTCAAGTCTGATTATCGCTGCAAAGATAGAGGTTTAAACTTGCTGGCAAAATTTTTTGAAAACTTCTTAAACCCTTATCATTACACACATGTAGCTTTTGAATTATATGGAAATGTGGATTGCGAAGGCTTATAGGATTTTAATCTCATATAAGTCAATGCCAATGGGGATTTCAACCTATGGGCGTTTACTGATGCAAGAGAAATGCTTCCGGGATTCACTTAAAAAACGTACTTTTGCACCCTTAAAATTTCCCTATGATTGAGCAAATATTGACAGAGAAAGTAACCGAAGCCGTTAAAACCCTTTACCAACTGGATGCTACGCCTGCTCAGATCCAATTGCAAAATACACGCAAGGAATTTGCAGGTGATATTACATTGGTTGTATTCCCATTCACAAAGGTTTCTCGCAAATCGCCCGAAGCTACAGCTAACGAAATCGGCGAATTCATGCAGGCACATCTGTCGGAAATTGAAAGCTTTAACGTGATCAAAGGCTTTTTGAATCTTTCAATTAAAAAAGAATACTGGCTTAATTTTCTTTCGGCAAATTACCTTTCCGATCAATTTGGATTTAGTAAAAATACCGGTGAAAAACCTGTTGTTGTTGAATACTCGTCGCCAAACACCAATAAGCCGCTGCATTTGGGACACATCCGCAATAACCTGTTGGGGTTTTCGCTCTCACGGATACTGCAGGCTGCCGGTAAAAATGTGGTGAAAGTAAACCTGGTGAACGATCGCGGAATTCATATCTGCAAAAGCATGTTGGCATGGCAGCGCTGGGGAAACGGAGAAACTCCCGAATCATCCGGAATAAAAGGCGACCACCTGGTTGGGAAATATTACGTGATTTTTGAGCAGAAATTGGTTGAACAATCTTATCAAGAGATTAAAAAGGATGCAAACGTAAGAGGAGAAGCCTTTGGTGATCTTGATACAATCGACATCACATCCAGTGAAGGATTTAACTTGAAAGCTGACGTTCAATTTAACATTGACTTAATACAATTATATAAAAAGCGAAACGAGAATGGTGATATTTCAGATGCAGATATTAAGAACTATGATG
>CAIXAQ010000909.1 GCA_903917425.1 uncultured Bacteroidales bacterium | reverse complement strand
GTACGTTACGACTGGAAAGCCAACCCGCTGGATAAAGAACTGTCAGAACCGGGTAAATGGGTCGAATTTTCAGCGATGTTTGCCTTTGATAAACCCTTGAAGCCTGGTTACGAAATTGGTCTGGTAGCCTGGAATCAGAGTAAAAAGAATGTTTTTCTCGATGACCTGAAAATCGTTTTTACATATTGAAATAAGTAATCAGGAATTTGTTTCTTCTCTTATTCTGCCATTTCCGGTGTAAAACAGCATGATAAGAAACCGTAAGAATTCCTTCGTTTCTCAGTCCACAACAATGTGCTTTTTGCTGACAAAAAGCACATTGCTTTTATGCCAAACATATACTTCCGGATATTTCAATATCCCCGTAAGCCGCTTTCGCTTACAAAAATCTGATGATATGCGTTACCTTAGGAAAACGGAAATCAGACATTTATCGAAAAACAAAAGTAGCTATATTTGGAAACATTGGCTATCTTTGTAGAAAAAACAGGTGCAAAAGTTTCAAACCAGATTTTTAGAAGAAGCCGACAAGTTCATTTCAGAACTTGACTCTAAAGCTGCCAGGAAATTATTTTATAACATTGACCTTGCTGAACATACTAATGACCCGAAACTCTTTAAAAAACTTCAAAATGACATTTGGGAATTTCGGACAATATTTGCTGGACTTCAAATCCGACTTCTTGCTTTTTGGGATAAAACGGACGACACCGATACTTTAGTTTTTGCTACTCACGGGTTCATAAAGAAAGTTGACAAAGTTCCTAAAAATGAGATTGAAAGAGCTGTAAGAATCAGAGAACAATATTTTGAAAACAAACTAATGCAATAAGCAATGGCAAAGACAGAAATTAAATCATATTCACTTGCCGAGATGAAAGATAAATATATCGGCAAACCTGGTACCGAAGACCGGGACCAATACGAGTACGAACTCCGGATGGACGTTTTGGGAAAAATGATTAAAACGGCCCGACAAGAACGAAACCTGACACAAGAACAATTGGGAAAGCTTGTTGGTGTTCAGAAATCTCAAATTTCAAAACTTGAAAGCAATACAAACAGTGCGACAATTGACACGATTTTGAAAGTCTTCAAAGCACTTAAAGCAGACATTCATTTCAATGTAACGCTTGAAAAACATTATGTTCAACTTGTCTAAAAAAGAAAGGCGAACGCATAAGACTTTAGTATGTCGAAAAAAATATCGTTGCTAATATGTTTGCTGATAAGCATTTACTATATTAAATCTACCTTTGACCTCGCTCCCTGGGCACATAAAAAAATAATCGATCAGGACATCGTTTTTTATTACGAATACGTTCCTGCCGTGTTTATTTACCACGACCTTGGTTTCAATTTCCCCTCACAAAATCCCGGGTTTCAAGGAACCGTTTGGTGCATTCCCACACCCACCGGCAATGGTATTTCGAAAATGACCATGGGCACGGCTGTGTTATATTCGCCTGTTTTCGGCATAGCGCATCTTTACACAAAACTTACAGGCGGACTGGCTGATGGATATTCACCAAATTATCACATGGCTCTTATCTGGGCCGGTGTATTATATTTTATACTTGGAATTCTGCTTCTTCGAAAGAGTCTTTTACATTTTTTCGACGATACCATAGTTTCCATCGTACTGATTTCACTCAGTTTTGGAACCAACCTATTCAATTATGCTTCATGGGAAGGGGCTATGTCGCATATTTATAGCTTTTTCGTTTTTTCCCTGGCGCTATGGGCATTTCTGAAATGGATGAAATCGCCAACATATTGGGTCACCCTGATTCTGGGGTTGGCTCTTGGAATGATTGTACTTATCAGGCCGACTAATGCAACTTTTATCCTGTTTCTGGCGCTGTATTTTTTTCTCCGTCCAATGCCTTTTAAAGAAAAATGGCAGTTTGTAGCCGGTTTGAAATGGAAGCTGCTATTACTCGTCACCGCTGCCATACTTGTATGTGTGCCACAAATCATGTACTGGAAAATATATACAGATCATTACTTTTACTTTTCGTACCTGGGCGAGCGCTTCTACTTCAACAACCCGCATATTATTGACGGCCTGTTCTCGTTCAATAAAGGCTGGTTTGTGTATACGCCGCTCATGTGGCTGGCAGTTGCCGGCTTGTTTGCGATGCGCGGAACGCTGAAAGCCTGGCTGTGGCCAACCATTATTACAATGATACTAAGCTTTTACATTATTTACAGCTGGTGGTGCTGGTGGTATGGCGGAGGTTTTAGTGCCAGGGCATTGGTTGAGTTTTACGTGATTATGAGTATTCCGTTAGGAGCGTTCTTTGCTTATATCGCAAAGAAAAACTTTATAGTTAAAGCATCGACGACCGTTTTGGTCGTATTTCTCCTTTGGTTGAATTTATTCCAGCATGAGCAGTACCGCAAGTCATTGCTGCATTGGGATTCCATGTCGAAAGAAGCGTATTGGGCCATATGGGGAAAACAATCGTGGCCCGAAAACTACGAAAAAATGCTGATACACCTCGATGCCGAGAAAGCAAAAAAAGGAGAAAGCGCTTACCCTTAGAATGGATAAGGAAGAACTAATACATAACGCAAAACATTTAACATTAAATGAAGAATAAAAAAGTGAGGGAACTTGTAGTACTTTTTCATTTTGTGTTTTGCGTTTAATGTTTCTAATTCGATTTTAAAACAGCTTAATTCTAAGTATGATTTATCACAAACAGTTGATTTTTAATTTCTTGTAGTAATATCACCCAGGAACAAACACCTTCATAATAAATGACGAATTAAAATTGCCACAAACTACTGAACAGAAGTAATTTACAGTAAATGTCTCTCATGAATAGTACAAAAAAACATTCGCAATCATGCCGAAAATGGATTGGATAAAATCAAAATGGGTCTCGAACCTGGTCTTTAGTTTGCTTTTCATAGGCCTTTGCTGGTTTTATAACTACGGCGAAACCTTTTTCCAACCACCGCAGTCGGTTCATATCTGGAGGCAAACGAACGGACTTTCGATTACGCAGATGTATTTCGACTATAACCTGAATTTCTTCCAGCCCGAAATCCAGAACCAGATGAGCGACGAAGGTGTGAGCGGCAAAACTGCCGGCGAATTGCCGGTTATTTATTTCGCCATGGCCAAAATCTGGCACATTATAGGTAAATCCGAATGGTCGTTCCGGCTTTTTCAGCTTTTAATACTTTTCTCCGGCCTTTTCCTGTTATTCAGGATGTTGATACCGTTGACAGGGAATGCCATCAGGGCGGGATTTATCAGTATGCTGGTATTTACCTCGCCCATGTTTGTGTTTTTCGGCCCGAATTTTCTACCCGATGCCCCCGCACTTGCATTTACATTCGTGGCCTGGTTTTTCCTTTACCAGTTTACCGAAAAAAGAAAATACTTTTCTCTCTGGCTATCAGCCGTTTTCTTCTTCCTGGCCATCGGCTTGAAAATAACAACAGGAACCAGTTTTATTGCCATCGGTTTGTGGTGCATTCTCGAAAAATTCTTCGTGAAAGACGAAAAAAGAGTTTTTAATTTCAAGCTCAAACATTACCTCCCTTTTATTGTAAGTGCTTTGCTGACAGTGGCCTGGAACTATTATGTTAATTATTACGATGCCTTACATAAAGCCGATTTTTCGTTTCGTGGCATCTGGCCGATATGGAATATGGCCCCGGGACAATTTGCAAGGATCATTGATGTACTGGATAAAATCTATTTCAAAGAGTTCTTTTCTCCGCCTTTACAATACGCGACTGTACTGGTTTGGATATTTATGTTGATTAAAATTAAAAAAGTTGCTCCTTTTTTCAGGTTTTTACTGATCATAATGCCCTTAAGTTTTGGAGCCATACTCGCCTTGTGGTTCCAGGTGCTTGAGGGTCACGATTACTACCTGATTACCCAAATGCAGGTACTGGTGATGGTGTGGGCAATATTCTTCATTTACCTGAAAGATAAAAAGTTATGGAACAACCCGGTTGCTTATGTTATACTCCTGGTTGTTTTCGACCTGCTTGCCAACGACGCTGCGTTCCGGCATAAGGAACGGTACGTGGGATGGATGAATGATGGCTATAAATTGCACATGGAAGCTTTGACAGAGATTGCACCTTACTTCAAAAAGTGGAATATTAAGTCTGAGGATAAAGTGATCTCGGTACCCGACAATTCTATTAACGCTTCCTTGTATTATATGAACCGAAAGGGCTATACCGACTTTGGCAGCGATTTTTCGCAGGAGGCGACTTTCAGAAGACGTATTTACCAGGGTGCTGCATACCTGGTTGTTAACGATACAACTATTTTGCAACAACCTTTAATTCAAATGTTTACACATACTTTCGTGGGTCAGTACCATAATGTACGGGTTTTTAGTTTGAAACCGGTTATTCACCAATAATTTGCATAATAGCGGCTATAATACTAATTTTACCGGCCAAAGAAAGCATATTGATACCAGATTTTTCTGCATAATTTTAAAATCAGGAAGCATCTGAGTCTATATTGCTGTTTTTTATAAATGGTAAGCAAACTGCTCTCTTTTACAAATATATCGCTATGGCTATAGGCACCAATCTCAAACTTTCTGTAATTATTCCTGCTTATAACG
>CAIXAQ010000908.1 GCA_903917425.1 uncultured Bacteroidales bacterium | reverse complement strand
TTGGCTTTAAGCCGCGGATTATTTCCTCCATGTTTGCATCGAAGTATGCGAATATATGATTGAAGAGTTGATCCTGCTTTTGTTTTTTACGGGAAACGGCGCCTTTGGGTTTGAAGCCGGGATGGCCTTTAGTGAATCTGCCGCCGGAGTTTCTGCCTGAGGTCATTGTGGTGATTGGTGATTAGTGATTGGTGATTAGTGATTGGTGATTAGTGATTGGTGACTGGTGAATGGTGACTGGTTATTGGTGACTTGTGATTGGTTTTAAGTGGTTAGAGAAAGTTTGTTCTATTGTTTTTATTGGGTAGCCCACTCATGAAAAGGCAGAGCTACAATGGTTTTCCCATCAATGATAAACGTATCGGATTGGTCGAAAGTAATGATTTTGGCTTTTTTTTTGCCGAAATAATCCATCGCCTCGATTAACCCTGCCAGTTCCCTATCCATATTATTATGGTCTAATTGCCAGCTTACCTGATATAGATTATGAAGCTTCCCGTTTTGAAACACTATGAAGTCGCATTCTCTTTTCTCTGAGAAGTAAAATATTTCATGAGTAATACGTCGCAGTTGCATATAAACCATATTTTCAAGTAGCCTGCCGTTATCGTCGTTGAACGAAACTGAGTTTATATCAACAAAACCGTTATCAATACAATATACTTTTTTTGGATTAACCAACTGAACTTTATGCGAGTAGCTGAATTTTGGCAAGTAGAAAAATAAATACGCATCATTAAAATAGGATAGATAATCCATCATACTGGATGAAGAGCTTATCTGAAATATTTTCCGAATACTATTCCCACTAAAAGGCTTGCCAATATTTGAAACCAACCAAGCAGCAAGTTGCTGCAATACCATTACATTTTTTACATTGTAACGTACAACAATATCGCGGATTAGGATATCATTAAAAGCATGCATCAACACTTCGGGCAAGCCCGTTTTCAGGTATTCAGGAAACCCTCCGCTTCTAAGGTATTTGCCTGACGAAGTTGCATCGGCTTCCATACCTGTAAATGAAAGGTATTCAGTGAAAGAAAATGGGAAAAGCTCCTTTGTAATGTGCCTTCCTGTAAGTTTTGTCCCCATTTCTTTGCTAAGCATTGCTGCATTTGAGCCGGTAATAAAAATACGATATCCTTCATCGAGCCTGAACCGGACAAAGCTTTCCCAGTTTTCAACAACCTGTATCTCATCAAAAAAATACACACCGGTGCCATTTTTAACAGCTATTTCTTGCAAACGGTTTAAGTCGCTCAAATCGAAGCCAGCCAGACGGGGATCTTCAAAATTGAGATAAATCGAATCGTTGCTGAAAGTTTTATGAATCTGTTGTAGCAATGTGCTTTTACCACAACGTCGGATACCGGATACTATAAATGCATGCGTTGTAAGGTTAGCTATTTCCGGGAAATTTCGTGACAAGCCTGGATCTAAACGAATTAACCTCTGTTTTTGAGAGTCAATTACCTGTTCAATAATTAATTGCGAAAGCATATTTCAGAGTTTTCGTTTACAAAGATAACTATCTTTCGTTTACACCGAATAGTTTTGTAAGTGAATAGTGAATAGTGAATAGTGAAGAGTGAAGAGTGAATAGTGAAAAGTAAAGGGTGAGTTGAGTGGAGGGTTGACAATTGGAAGTTAAAAGTAGCGAGTTGGGGGTTGTGAAGTATGCTTAAAAATTGCACCATAAACATCGTATTTTATGGTTTTTTACGAATTTATACTATTGCATTTACCATTTCATTTTGACGAATTGGAAGTATAACAAATATACAAAAAATGAATGCTGCTTGCACAGACAAGTGAAAATTTTGCCAAGGTTTACGAGATAGAACCGAAACGGATATACGGACTCTGCAGAGAGGAAACTTTGCTACGAGGAAGCCAGAATGCAAGGAGATTGCCGATATCAGTTATAGATTTGTAGAGTGTGATCTTATCCTCAATAATTTTTTAATTATTCCGGCGTGTTCACCGGCATTGGTTCAGTTACCCAAATAATGAGGTTGCGGTTGAAAGGATAAGATATAACTTCGGGGATTATATGGTACGACTTTTTTAATGAAAGTATGGCAGAGAGAATAGAGATTAAAAGCGTAAGTTAGGGTAATGGTTACTTTGGGACTGCAATAATCTTCTCTTTAAACCTGTAAAATACAACTTCATCATCACCCACGTTTTTGTCGAGCACCATTCCTGCCATGATTTTATTCCTGTTTCCGACTTTGATGCAAGGTATTGTTGCGCTGTTTATTCCAAACAGGTTTTCATCGCCGATTTCAGTAAATCCGGAAAAGCAAACATTCGGGCTAATAAAGTTGAACTTACCAATATTTGTGTCGTGGCCCATACTACAGCGTGAATTTAGCATGGTATGATCGCCGATTACTGAATTTGGGCCCAGATTTACCATTGGTCCAATGACGACCCCGGTTCCTGTTGTTGCACTATCGGAAATATAGGCTGTTTGATGGATCAATGAAATAAACTCTGCACCATCCTTTGTATATCGTTCAACAAATAGTTTGCGATAAGTAAGATTGGCTATACCCATAAGGTATTTAACGTCAGATCTGACAATATGATCCCTGACTCCTCCTATCAAGGGTGAATGAAACTTGTAGTTAGCATAATTAGCCGGATTGTCATCGAGAAATCCTATGATTTCGAATTCTTTTATCCCGGAAATTTTTTCATTATATTTTAAATAGTCATTAAGTTCTGCTCCATGACCTCCTGATCCGACGATTATTATTTTCTGCATCTATTATAAGTTATTTGGTTTGTGTTTTTTGAACCACATAGGCACATAGGACACATTGGGATTTATTGATATGATTCTATTACTCAATTAGTGTTAAAGTAATTTGGCGGAGGTCAGAAGTAGGGAGTAGGGAGTAGAGTAGGGAGTAAGGAGTAAGGAGTAAGGAGTAGGGAGTAGGGAGTAGGGAGTAGGGAGTAGGGGGCAGGCGAGGTGGCGGTGCGCGTGGCGC
>CAIXAQ010000907.1 GCA_903917425.1 uncultured Bacteroidales bacterium | reverse complement strand
CCCCCGCTGGCGCTGATTTGCAATCAGTGCCGGTACAATTACCAATAATAGTATCTTTGTAATAGCACAGATCCCCCGCTGGCGCTGATTTGCAATCAGTGCCGGTACAATTACCAATAATAGTATCTTTGTAATAGCACAGGTCCCCCGCTGGCGCTGATTTGCAATCAGTGCCGGTACAATTACCAATAATAGTATCTTTGTAATAGCACAGATCACTATCAATGAGCAGGAAATACAAATTTCATAATCCAGATGGAGTATATTTCATTACGTTTGCTGTACAAGGCTGGGTTGATGTTTTTACACGAAACGAGTACAAGAATATTCTTGTTGATAATCTTGCATACTGTCAGAAAAACAAAGGCCTTGAATTATTTGCCTGGTGTATTATGACAAATCATGTACATCTGATTGCACGGGCTGAAGAAGGACATTCGTTGTCAGATATTTTGCGCGATTATAAGAAGTTTACGAGTAAGGCTATACTTAAGGCTATTTCGGAGAACCAGCGGGAAAGCAGGAAAGAGTGGTTGGTCAAACAGTTTGCAACTCCGGAAGGTAACAGGTTTTGGCGGGCAGATAACCAGCCTGTTGAACTTTGGAGCAATGCCGTTATTACTCAAAAACTAAATTATATACATCAAAATCCGGTTGAAGAAGGTTTGGTTTTTCGGGCCGAAGATTATGTTTATAGCAGCGCAATTGATTATGCTGAAGGAAAAGGAATGTTGGATATATTTGTAATAGAATAAATGGAACAAGTGGCACGGATTGGAAATCCGCGCCAGCGGGCGAGATATGTTGTGCTTATATCAAAGCTTTTGCCTAATCTTAATCGGAGATTTAGTGCGGAAACTGGGTTTGAAGGAGGTTATTATACGGATTGGCGTTATGGCAAGTTTAAAAAACAATACAATGGTTAAAAAAAATATAACCACCAAAGTGACAACTTAATTTTTATTAATAAAAGTAAGGCCAGCGGCCACTTATAAAACGGAGCGAACTGGAAAGACTTACAAATAAGAATAAAATAAGAATCAATAAAATGAAAAAATCATTATCATTCATCTCGATAATTTGCTTTACAATACTATGTAATTTCACATTAAAAGCACAATGGATTGCACAAATAAGCGGAACAACAAATACTTTATATTCGGTTTATTTCACTGCTGCCGATATCGGTTATGCAGTTGGTGACTTGGGAACAATTCGTAAAACTATCAACGGAGGTACTAATTGGACTGCACAAACCAGCGGTACAACGAATGCATTATTATCAGTTTATTTCATTAATGCAGATACCGGTTATATTGTTGGCGGAACCGGAACAATTCTTAAAACAACGAATGCCGGAACAAACTGGACTGCACAAACTAGTGGAACAAACCACAATTTATTATCGGTTTATTTTTATAATGGTTCTACAGGTTATGCTGTGGGTTTATCAGGAACAATCAGAAAAACAACTGATGGAGGGGCTAACTGGTTCGTAAAAGAAACCGGAATAAATTCACTTGTATCTCTGTATTCAGTGTGGTTTACTTCAGTGGATACAGGATATGTTACTGGTTCGTCGGGTTACATCTATAAAACAATAAATGGCGGAAACAACTGGAATGTTTTGGGAAATGGAAGTATTGGCAGCCTTGATTTACATGATGTTCAGTTTATTTCTTCTGATACAGGTTTTGTTGTTGGAGCAAATTCTGCTTTTCTTAAAACTACGAATAGCGGTGCAAATTGGTCATCAACTTATGGCGGTGGGAACCTTTTTAATTCTGTCTTTTTTACTCAAGCCAGCACAGGCTATGTTGCTGGTAATTACGGAGGTTATGGAATTATTCAGAAAACTACAAACGGAGGTACAAATTGGGTTACTGTTTTTTCTAATGGCTCAACGGGTAATTTAAATTCTATTTATTTCCCAAATCCTAATACAGGATATGCCGTTGGAGTTTCAGGAACTATTCTCAAAAGCTCTTGCATTGCTCCTTCTCAGCCTGGTATAATCACAGGAAGTACAACGGTATGCCAGGGACAGAACTCAGTTACCTATACAGTACCAATAATCACAAATGCGACTTCGTATATCTGGACTTTACCAACAGGAGCAACAGGTAACAGCATAACTAACAGTATTACTGTGAACTATGGTACTTCTGCTGTTTCCGGTAATATTATCGTTAAAGGCACAAATTCGTGTGGTGACGGAGGTACTTCAACTCTTGCTATTACCGTAAATCCTTTGCCGGTTGCAGCAGGAACAATTGCTGGAGTAGCAACCGTTTGCCAGGGACAGAACTCAGTTGCTTATACAGTACCAATAATCACAAATGCAACTTCGTATACCTGGACTTTGCCAACAGGAGCAACAGGTAACAGTACAACAAACAGTATTACTGTGAACTATGGCGCTTATTCGGTTTCAGGCAACATCACTGTGAATGGACACAATTCCTGCGGTGATGGAATATCTGCATTACTGGCAATCACGGTAAATCCACTTCCTGCTGCCGCGGGACCTATCACAGGAAATACAACCGTTTGTCGGGGACAAAGTTCCGTTTCATATACTGTACCTGCAATCACAAATGCAACTTCCTATATTTGGACTTTGCCAACAGGAGCAAGCGGAACAAGCACAACAAACAGCATAATTGTAGATTACGGAACATCTGCAAATTCAGGTAACATCGAAGTAAAGGGAAATAATTCATGTGGTGACGGCTCACCGCAGGTATTAAGCATAGCAGTAAATATAATAGATACTTCCGTTTCTGTTTCAGGATTAACTCTTTTTGCTAATGCATATGGTGCCAGCTATCAATGGATAGATTGCAATGGAAATACACCAATTTCAGGAGCAAACAATCAAAGTTTTACTGCAACTGAAAATGGAAATTATGCTGTAATTGTTACCAAAAATAGTTGTTCCGATACTTCCTCCTGCTATAACATTACCAATGTTGGATTATCTGGAAATAATTCTTCACCTATTGTATCTTTTTACCCAAATCCTTCTACAGGAAAATTCACTCTAAAGGGTGACTGGGAAGAAGTTACAAGTATAGAAATCTACAATGTGTTTGGAGAAGAAATTTATTCAATATTAAATTGTAAGCAAAAAATAACGAATAAAATGGACCTTTCTGAATTTTCAAAAGGGATCTACTTTGTTTCCATTTATTCCAAAGGATATGTTTATAAAGAAAAAATTGTGATTCATTAGCACATAATACATTATTACACATTCTGCTTACCTGGAAGTAGGTTTTGAGAATACTTGGCGAATCAATAAATGAAACTGCTCCCTCCTAAAAATTCTCTCAAAATAGAAGTCGGTGGAATTTCAGTAGGCTTCAGAGGTTTAAAATAGCTGAAAAAATCGAGCAGTCTCACAGCTTCGGCATATTCGGGCTGGTTGGCCTGAACTTCAAGTAAGATGGGTTCGGCAAACGGTTTCAATACCGCCAGCTCGTATAAAAGTGCAGAGTTAAACATGGTATCGGCTTCTTCCTGGAAAGGGAAAATGTGTTTTTCTTCACCCTGCCGTACACTCTGCCATCTCGAAATGGTTTCTCTGGCCGAATATTTCCGGTAGCGGTAATCACGTACAATTCTCCTTATCAGCCTGTTATCAGTTGTACTCACCCGGTTATGATTATCAATATTTAAGGACGTAAGTGCCGATACGTATATTTTAAACTTGGCTTCAGCCGGAATGGAACTGGTGAGTTGTGGGTTTAACCCATGAATGCCTTCAATTATCAGTACATTTTCAGGGCTCATTTGCATAGTTTCGCCATTATAGAAACGCGTTCCTGTCTCGAATGAGAACCTGGGCAGTTCAACTTGTTCTCCATTCAGAAGTGCCAGTAAATTTTGGTTAAAAGTTGCTATATCCAATGCTTCGACAGCTTCATAATCGTGGTTCCCGTTTTCATCGAGAGGTGTATTATCGCGATCGACAAAATAGTTATCGAGCGATAAGTTCAAAGGCTTCATTCCGTTGACAATCAAATGTATGGCGAGTCGTTTTGCAAAAGTCGTTTTCCCGCTCGATGAAGGGCCGCTGATCAGGATGATCTTAACATGTCCATTCCGAAGACGGATGTTGTCGGCAATCTGGCCGATTTTTTTCTCATGCAAAGCTTCCGAAACCTTAATCAGCACTTCGGATTTACCGTTTGAACACGAATTGTTCAGGTCGCTTATATTTGGAACTTCAAGAATTTTAGTCCATTGCGAAAATTCCTGGAATATTTCAAACAATTTATTCTGTACTACCAGATTTTCAACAAAATGCGGGTTGCTTTTCTGAGGCAACTGCAACAGCATGCCGTTGAAGTATTTGTTCAGGTCGAAAACCTTCAGGTAGCCTGTTGATGGAACCATACAACCATAAAAAGAGCCGAGATGCCCGCCAAGGCTGTAATAGCTTGTAAAATTCTGGCCTTTGTGTTTCAACAGGTTGATCTTATCTGTCAAGCCTTGTGCTTCGAATTTCAGGATTACCTCCTTAGTCTCTTCTTCGATGTTTATAAAAGGAAGGTCAGCATCAATAATTTCCCGCATCCTAAGTTTTATACCCGTTACATCTTGGATAGATAATTCTTTATTATGAGTAGTGATATCGCAATAAATTCCTTTAGCTATGGAATGGTCAATACGTAGGTGCGAAATTGCCGAGAGATCATACACTGACTTACAAAGTACAAACGAAAGGCTCCTCAGGTACATTCTCATGCCATCGGGATGGGTAATATCAATAAATTGTATAGAAACAGGGTGAAATATTTCGAAAGTAAGTTCTTCCAAAACATTATTGACCAAAGCGCCCAGGATAGCGTTTTTCATGTTCACGCCAAACTGTGAGATCACATCGTGAAGTGTTGTTCCTTTACCAACTATCCTGGTTGTTCCTGAATTTACACACTTAATTGCAACTGATGTATTCATTTTTGAAGCCTGATTTAAATTGAACCGATTATCACTTTTTCAAATTTTGAGTCCACTCTGAAAAGTTCCAAATGCTGATTTTCAACCCTTTTCACCCCTGCCCCCCAAGGGTGAAGTGTTAATAATCAGTATATTACAAAATAAACTTTGAACAATTTGTGGCCAACATTATTATCCAGAGTAGACTCAATTTTCAAATTTTCAAATT
>CAIXAQ010000906.1 GCA_903917425.1 uncultured Bacteroidales bacterium | reverse complement strand
CCAGATAATGAGGGATGAAATAAAGAACTATACCGAAGGAATTTCGAAAGAAGATCTCGACCAGGTAAAAAGCACTTTATTGCTTAGCTATTCCGGAAAATTTGAAACCTTGCAACAACTCGACGATATGCTTTCACCTATTGTTGTGTATAATCTTCCTTTCGATTACATCAAACAAAGGGAGGAAATTGTCCAGGAAATGACTCCAGCCGAACATGCAACACTTTCGCAGAAATTTATCCATCCCGACCAGTTGATTTACCTGGTAGTCGGCGACAAAGCCACGCAATTCGATAAACTGAAAGAACTTGGTTTAGGTGACCCTATACTGCTGGATAAAAGCGGGATGCCGGTAGTGAAATAATCGGTTTTTCCGAACTGAATTTTACCAATGAACACCTTTTCTATTCCCAACCTGGACCGTAATCTCTTTGGGTAAATTCACTGCTGCTTGCGGCAAGAGAAAATAAATGCCGCTATAACATATGCTGAAAGTTGCATTTAAAAATATTTATGGTGAATTTGAACAAAGGTACGCTTAGATCCTTTTTTTAATTTACTTTTACATCAGCAAATGAATCAGCCTTAAACTGCCTTGAAAAGCGGATAACTTCAGTATTGATCAATTTTATCCTGCATGATGTGAATGCTAATCAGGTTAAAAAAAATACACCGTTTCCAGGCAAGTTGCCAACAATGATTTTTCATTCTAAAATCAAAAAATATGAGTTTTACACACGAAGTTGAAGGAATGATTTGCGTCGCACAAGGGGCAAATCATGGTTCGGCACCTATCCCTGAAGAAGGCAGATGGGTGAAAGCCAAAGAAGTAACTGACATTTTTGGTTTAACCCATGGTGTGGGTTGGTGCGCTCCCCAGCAGGGAGCCTGCAAGTTAACCCTCAATGTCAAAGCTGGCATCATACAGGAAGCATTGATCGAAACCATTGGCTGTTCGGGCATGACTCATTCGGCAGCTATGGCCGCCGAAATCCTTCCGGGCAAAACTATTCTGGAGGCCTTGAATACCGACCTGGTTTGCGATGCCATTAATACCGCCATGCGCGAATTGTTCCTGCAGATTGTTTACGGACGCACACAAACTGCTTTCTCCGAAGGCGGGTTACCTATTGGCGCAGGTCTTGAAGATCTGGGCAAAGGACTGCGAAGCGTTACTGCCACCATGTACGGCACAGTTGCCAAAGGCCCGCGTTACCTCGAAATGGCAGAAGGCTATGTTACCAAAATCGGGTTGGATGAAGGTAATGAAATCATCGGGTATGAATTTTTAAACATCGGCCGCATGCTGGATATGATTAAAGCCGGTACCGAAGCTGGCGAAGCCCTAAAAAAAGCTTCCGGGAAATACGGCCGCATGGAAGATGCAGTTAAAATTATTGATCCACGTAAAGAATAGGAGAAACATACGATGCCATTATTTGAAAGTTACGAAAGACGAATTGCACAAATTAACGAAGTGCTTAATTCGCACGGTATTTCTTCCATCGAAGAAGCCAGGAAAATATGCGACGACAAAGGCGTGGATGTATATAATATTGTAAAGAACATTCAGCCTATAGCTTTTGAAAATGCCATGTGGGCGTATATCGTGGGCGCCGCTATCGCTATTAAAAAAGGCCAGACCAACGCTGCCGACATTGCAACCACATTGGGCGAGGGCTTGCAGGCTTTCTGCATCCCCGGTTCCGTTGCCGACGACCGCAAGGTTGGTATAGGACATGGAAACTTAGCAGCCATGCTGCTTCGCGAAGAAACCAAATGTTTCGCATTTCTCGCTGGCCACGAATCGTTTGCCGCCGCCGAAGGAGCCATTGGTATAGCCAAATCGGCCAATCGTGTTCGCAAAGAACCACTTCGCGTTATCCTGAATGGATTGGGTAAGGATGCGGCTAAAATCATTGCACGCGTTAACGGTTTTACTTATGTGCAAACCCAATTTGATTACGCCACCAGCGAACTGAAGGAAGTAGGCCGAACAGCCTACTCCAAAGGCGACAAAGGAAAAGTAAACTGCTATGGTGCCGATGATGTACGCGAAGGAGTTGCCATCATGCACAGTGAAGGCGTAGATGTTTCAATTACAGGCAACTCAACCAATCCGACGCGTTTCCAACACCCTGTGGCAGGCACTTACAAGAAAGAATGCATTGAACAAGGTAAAAAGTACTTCTCAGTAGCTTCGGGCGGAGGAACTGGCCGCACACTTCATCCTGATAATATGGGTGCCGGTCCTGCTTCGTACGGCATGACTGACACCATGGGTCGTATGCATTCCGATGCACAGTTTGCCGGATCGTCATCTGTTCCTGCACATGTTGAAATGATGGGATTAATAGGAATGGGTAACAACCCTATGGTTGGGGCTTCGGTTTCTGTAGCTGTGGCTGTATCACAGGCATAATTTAACCTTTGAAATAATTGAAAGGACTGGCGGTTTTCTGTCAGTCCTTTTTTAGTTTTACCATAGCTGCAAACAGATAGAGCAATCAAACTTCAGTAGCTTTATTATCTGCTACAATTGTTGAACCTTTCGAACCGGAAGTCACTCATCCAACAATAAAACCCTCACCATTAAATCAGCAGTACTATATTTTTTATTGGACTTTCTTGCTTTCCGCCCCGTTTAACTCCGCTACCACTTTCTGTGAACAAATGATGCCGATAAATTGAGGAAAAAGTGTAGGCGTAAAAGAGTTTAAATCGTAACGATATGATTGTCAGTTGGAATAACAGAAAAAGTACTGAATGGTAGCGGATTATGTCAGGTGCAATTTACCGGGACTTTTCAAATAAAATGAAGCATCGTAAAAAAGCACAAAAATAAATACTCCTGCTATCTGAACTCAAGATCTTTAGCCTTTACAAGTTTGCCAATACCGGAATCGTTTATAATCTGATTGCATTTATCTATGTCTGCTTCTGTGAATTCCCAATAACTGGTAGGTTCATCATGAGCATCGCTTATCAGTGTTAAATCATACTTTAGCAGCGCGCTTCCCTTGCAGGTGCTTAATACACAACCCATTGAGGATAATCCGATAATATATACTTTACTTATACCATTTAGGAGCAATTCTCTGTGAAGTATTGTATTTGTAAACGCATTATTATCATTTTTGTCAATTATCTTCCCATTTTCATAGTAGTGCAATATTTCAGGTAAATTCCACAGAATACTCCCTTTCAGTGAAGCATCCATAATATAATAAATTGGAACTTTTGCATCAAAAGCCTTATCTATCGCAATATTTGAGTTTAAAAAGAAACTGTCCTCCCGAAATACAGGTAGCGAACCTTTCTGGATATCACATACTAAAAGGGCCGATTTGCCACCTTCACATTTTTTCGAACTTAGCGTATATGTTGCAATTGAATTGTCTTCGGCAATAATCTTTATTATCAATGGAGTTGTTAAATCATATTCCTTTTCCGGATCAATATTAGAGGTTGCATATTCACTGTAATCTAAATGTAGCTTGATCTTTTGTATTGATAATAAAGACTTATACGGGATCAGTAATTCCACAGTCATATTCACACGGTCAAATTCAATGTTTATTTCAGGGTAATTATCAACAGATAAATAATTCAGGGTATTTGAGGAAGATAATTTCTTATCCCCATCCTTGCTGCAAGAAATCATAAACATGACGACGAAGAAGTGAGCCAACAATGTCACGACATGAAATGATCTCATTTTTAATTTATTATTTGTTGTTTTCATGGATTATACCGTTAACATTGAAATATTCAGCAAGTCGTACATAAGTTGAATTCAGCCTGCAAATACAGCTTTTATTTGCATTAGTGTTTGATAATCATCCATTTGATGTCAGAGTAATAATTAAATTTAACCAATTGAAATGATGGTTTAGAATTTGAACAGAATAAAATTTTGAGTCTTTCTGCATATATAAGATACTTCAGATTGAAAATACCCTATATCCTAAGGCATATTTTCCTGATATATAATTCTGGATATTTAAAAAAAAGTGGTCATTTACCAGTCAGCACCTCCGCCCGCAACAGGTTCTTCTTTCTCGAAACTCTCGTTGATAGCATCAAGCCAATCGTTTGCCTTTTCAACCCTGGGTGCACTGCTAACGGGGTGATCGTAAAGGTAATGTCTTAGTTCAACATTTATTGTATTCATAACGTAATGCTTTTTGCGTTCATTCATAAATTCCGGAAGTGCGTCCAAAACCTTAGGCATGTAAAGGTTCTTTTCGTGCATCAGCCCTACCCAGGCAGTTGCCAGCCCACTTGGAATTACAATGCCCAGCACGGATACCTCTGCTCCTTTTACCAGTGCACTCCCCATCCCCAGGGTGCTTATTGTTGAACATGTTTTTAAAATACCAAGCCCTGAGTTTAACAGCCTTTCTTCCAGAGGGGCGTTCACATCCAGCGAGTGTTCCCAGTTTTCGGATCCTACCGCCGTTTTTACATACGTTTTAGCTGTTTCGACAGGGTTATTGTATAATTTTTCGCAAAACTCTTTATTGGTATTCTTTATGTCAACAGCTGCTTTGTAAAGGTCATTTTTCAGCCGGCCATCACTGATATAATCGGATGCAGCCTGTTTCATATTATCGAACATTAACCCGGTATTGTACAGTAATTTTGATGCTTCCTCCGGATTGTTGTCCAACTCGGTTTTAAAGTCCGAAACCTTTTTCTCAATTTCAAAACCTTTTTCAAACGTACGGAAGGCAAGGTCGTTCACTTCATTGTAGGATGCGCTGACAGTTTGAGCCATCTGTTTGCCGACAACAAGAGGATTATAGCCGGTATATGAATTTTCCCTCGCAGCATCCGCTTCCAGCATTTTCTGCTTTTCGACCAGTTTAATCCTTTTCTGTTGCTCGTAAAGTTTTTGCTCTTCCGGTGTTCTTTTGCCGGATTTCCATCCGCCAAAGGGATCAACTTTTCTTTCAGGCTCTTTGGGTATGTTGTCAGCAGGGAACTTTTTGGGGTCGGGAGGTTTGGGTTCATTACCGGTTCCTTTCTTTTCTATTCGCCCAAACCTCCTGTCCTGGTCTTTTATAAATGCAGCATACGACTTTGCCCTTTCCTCGGGTGTTTCGACGGGAGTATTATCCGGGATATCTGTCACCGGAATTTCGTCTCTTCTCACTCTTGGATTAACAGGTGGGGTTTTTGGCGGTGTTAATGGCGGAATGGGTATAGACCCTGCGCCCCCGCCTGCCAGAAGGGCCTGTAACAAGGTTGTAACCGCCAAAGCCACCCCGGTTCCAACTACCACCTGTTCGGGAGGAGGAGCGGGTAATGATCCGCCACCACCTCCGCCTTTGCTCACTTCGGTTGTAAGGATTTCAATTTTTTCTTCGCTTTGGTATGCAGGAATGGTTAATGATTTGGTGAAAGCCCTGTTGTTGCAGCATGAAATCTGTACTTCTACCTTTACCGCATTGCCATCCCAGTTGCTTACCTGGCTGTCTTTTCCATTATAAAAAACCACTTCCGACTTTACGCAACCGGTGTTTTTGGTAATAACAAAAAGGCTGCTGCCGGGTTTCAAACCAGATGGAACAGTAATGGCACAGTCGCAATCTTCTCCTGCCGCAGTTTCTTCGGTTTGAGAATCAGGAGATAACGCCACTTTAAATTTCGCGAAGCCTGACTTCCCTATTTTGCCTGCGAGGTAATTATTACTTATCTGGCCGAACCAGGTTGAGGTAATTATTTTATCTCCCTCGCCAATATTATGAACACAATTTCCGGTCGCTTCAAATGACAAATCCGTGTTGAGTTTCCCTGCTGCTGTCCCATTACCGGATTCATGACTATCTTCAAGTCCTTCAATTACAGACGCATGATAAATATTATCATAGCGGTAAGTAATATTTATATCCCCGTTTTTAGAAATGACAAAGGTTACCTCATTTACATTGTAAGTTACCGGGAAATCGCCGCTAAAATCCATTTTCCCTTTATGTGTCCCTGCATACTTACTGAAATCCTGTGCAAAGGAACCGGACCAGAGGAAAAGGGTCAGCAATGCTAACGAAGCGCCGGCAATTTTCGAGATTTTGAAAAGTGAATGCATAGGATAATTTTCAAAATTATTATACAAAATCTGATTAAAGCTTGTTTCCGCAGCCAGGGCAGAAGCGGGCACCCTGCTTTAATTTTGCACCACATTTTACACAAAAGGCCGGTGTACCGGAAGTTGCTGATTTATCGACAGGTTTTATTTCATGGCGGGTATTGAATAATTGACCGATGGCAGCCTTTGAATTGGTATTGTTTAGCGGTTCATACTGAATCACACCCTCTTGCACCGAAAAATTGAAATAATGATTTGTGAGTGCCGTTGAACAGAGGAATGCCAAAGGCTTAGTTTCTACTCCTTTTTCGGAAATCCACAGCCGCTCTATGCCTGCCGATTTAATCCAGGTATTCATAAACTCGGCGCCAGCATCAATGGCAACAACACTCAGCATCAGACTTTCATCGCCTGTTCTGTTGTTTTTAACAGCCATTAAATATCCGTTTTCGAACAAACCGAGATAGTTTTTTTCTTGCCCTGGCAGTTTTGTCGCGGTGGCTGAAGGCAGCAAGCCGGCGATGTTTGTAACCAACCAACTGAAATCAGGTTTTGTTAATGAATTTTTTAACAGTAAATTAAACTCGGATGACGATAACGTAAGTGATGAGGCTGCTTCGTGTGACAAAGTATTCCTGCTGATGGTATATTTATATGAGTCGATCGTATTTGCAATCAGGATAAAAAACTCGAAATCCATTGTCGCCGGGAACTGGGGCTCATACTCATTTTCATTGTTCAGAAGCAGGAATGAGGAAAGAAAGCCTGCCAAATATTCCGTGGTAGCACAGTATTGCATTCCGTACGAATAATTGTCGAATGTTGTTGCAAGAACAAACGAGAGGTGATCGATGCTGCAGACATGCATTTCGCCAGGAGTAGTTGCAGGTCCGCCAAGGCGGATGTGGTAAGTTACCGCTGGTTCTGCAAGAATTCTGATACAGGCAACAACATCAGGGTTGCCGGCTAGATTTTTTAATTCCTCAGTGTGAATCGAGGGAACTGTATCACCCTGAAAAAATCCGGCAAAAGGGCTTATTAAATTGGGTAGTAATCCTAAATTGTCTTTAAGCAGAGAATAAATATCTCCCTTTCCGGCTGTTATTAATATTTCGCCTGTATTCATAGCTTTATCGTTGAGAATTATTTTAAAAATGTGTTGGCAAGCATCCCGCAACCCATGAACAGAAGCAGAAAAACAATGGAAGCAATTAATGAAAAAACCAGATTACCTGTTTTACTGCCTCCTAATTTCATAAGGTCGGAAGCTGAAACCGAAACACATGTAAACAAGGCAGCGCTTGCAATGGGCTGTGCCGCATTCCATTTGAAAACATAATCAGAAAGTACAGCCATCATAGCAAAGGGGAACAAAAAGGCAAAACCATTTGTAACCGCTTTCATTATGACCTTGAATCCATAGGTTCTTATCACAACAAGGTTTGGAAGAGCCAGAAGTATAGTAGTGATGAATATTCCGAAAGCGAGCACCATCATATAAATAATAGCATATGTTTTCGTATAGTCGGAACCCAGGCCTAGTGATGCAGAAGCCAGTTCCGACAGGACATATATTGCTGTAAACAGCAGTATAATCCTGAGAAAATCCGTTTTAAATCCTGCCGGTGCTTGTTCCATTTTATAGCATGTTGTTTAAAAGTGCCCAAAACAATAAAACATATATTCCTATAAAGGTGACAATGAAAATATTTAAAGTCCTCTTTTGACCGGTAAGCCCTGCAATTACTCCCGACATAGGCCCGAATGCAGACAGAACCCCGGTTATTCCACAAGAGATGGCGGTGTTCCAGCCGAGTGAGAAATGCAAAATCAATCCGACCACAGCAAATACCAGGGTGGACGTATAACTTAAAGCGACAGCTCCCATCACTGAGCCTAGGGCAATGCTGTTACCTGCTATTTTTACTGTTTGCCATATTAATGCCCCGGCAATAGCAATACCTACTGTGCCGAATAAAATTCCTTTAACCAGAGCGAATAAAACCGAAGAGCCGCTATCTAATGCGGTTTGCAGGAAGAACAAGGCAAAAGCAAGTCCGGAGAACAAAAAGGCTGCCCAAGCTCCTTTTCCTTCCAGATTTTCCTGGATTAATTTGGCAGGATTAAACAGGTATTTGATCATTATTAAGGTGTTATTGATTTATGTGAGGAATAGGGAGTTGTTATAAGAAAAATAGTTTCAAACCAAATAGTAATTCAACAATACAGATTGTAAAGTTATGCAATAAGTAATAAATTGGTATTTACAATGCCGTTTTTAATCAATTATTATTTTTATTCTGAAAGTGGAATATATAAAATACTATAAATCAGCATAAAATGTTTTAGACGCTTCCTTAACCCACTTTGCAGCTAATCTGAAAAGAACAATTGCTGTTCAATGAATTGGCAGTCGTTAAGTACAGATTTGTGTACTACAGATTTTCGCTTTGGGTTTTAATATTCCGATTTCTTTAAAGAGCCAGGTTCCAGCCCTGCTTTTTTATCTATAGTAATATTCATTCAAGAGATGACAATGCCTCATCTGGTGTCAATAACTGGACAAAACAGACCATCTGGCCACCATCCCCCTGTTTGGGCTAAGCACCTTATGCTGTTATCAATCAAATGAGATGGTCAGGCAGTTCTGGCGAAGACTGGTCAAAAAGAGCGTTTTATCCACTCTGTCCATTATTGCATCCGCCAGAGTGGGTTCATCAAGATACTGATACCAAGATTTTACGAGAAGTTGAGATGTAATTTTTTCAACAAATTCATTAATTTGTACAGAACTGATTTAAAAAGCTATATTTGAAGAAAAAAATGGGAACTAGGCTATTATATTTCAATGTCGTTTAGTTAAGCAATGGTATATAAGTGCTTGATTTAATTGCAAATAAATGCAAAATAGTTCTTTGAAAATTTGGCAGAGTGCGGAAGAAGCTTTACCTTTAGTGGGTATATAGGGGGTAACCCGAACCATAACCCAAAAGCAGATTATCGT
This sequence comes from uncultured Bacteroidales bacterium, assembly GCA_903917425.1. Classification (GTDB taxonomy): domain Bacteria; phylum Bacteroidota; class Bacteroidia; order Bacteroidales; family UBA4417; genus UBA4417. Next base: position 2,989 of record CAIXAQ010000906.1, on the reverse strand, counting down.
GAACTACTATCTAAAAACATAACATATGAACTCGAAAACAAAGAGTACAGGAGCCGTTCAAAAGACGGCCGGGAGGGGTATTTACAAGGCGTAGAAAGCTGACCTTTAATAACTTAATAGTTATTATTATCTGTTTTAAAAGTTCCATACAACGAGAGCTGGACTCATTCTTCAAAGCACTTTCCAAGAGTGATTTTAAGATTCGTGAGGTTACCAAAGGTGCGCTGACCCAGGCACGGGCAAAGTTAGAGCCCTATGCATTCATTCGTTTGAACGAAGTAGCCACTAAAACCTTTTATGATCATGCTGAATATTATCAGTGGCATGGCATGCGTACTTTAGCTGTTGACGGCACGCGATTAATGTTGCCCAACCACCCCAGCGTTATCAAAGAATTTGGGATGCAGAAGTTTGGCCCCAAAGCAGACAGTGAACGCTCGCTGGCAATGGCCTCTTTGCTTTACGATGTTCTGAACCAGATAACCATCGATGCACGGATATCTCCATACAAAAGATCAACAGAACCAATGCAATCTCCATGACGCAAGATATTTTAATTGCAGTCATGTTACGAAAACAATTCTCCAAAGCGATAGCCGCCTTTGATAAAGTGGTAGCTGCAACGAGAGAAATTATAAGGCCTGGAAGAAATGTTCCGAGAAAAATGAAACAGAAAAAACCTTACGCCATGAATTACAAGCGATTATGATCAACCCTTAACTAAACGACATTGAATTATATATCAATATTATATAATTGCCACATTACTTTATTCGCTAATAATATTATTGGACATTTATTGGATTGGAGGTAGCTTTTTTAAGGCGTTTCGGCTTTCTATAATAAATTTATTCCCGCTAAAGCCGCATAACAGATACCCATTATGAAATAGCGATCAACCATTTTCTATTAACTGTTTTCTATTTTCCCCTTCCCCCGCAACCGCACTTAAACACTCATTTTGCAAAATTCAACATTCTATAAATGTGTGAATTATGCAAATCATTTTAATTGTTTTGCAACACTTAAAGAAATAAAATGAAGCAGCTTTGCAAAGTCACTATAATCCATATTCGAAAGAATATATCATCCCGTTTTACTATTAAAAATCAGATAGAATGTTACGCCAAAGAAACAATATTTGAAAGACAAATTGCACCGATGAACAACGAAAACAAGATTGTTGCCAGGGTAGTAAATGCCGGCAAGGAATACAAGGCTGGTGGTACTGTAATTACAGCATTGCAGGCAAGTTCTGTTGAATTAAAATCCGGGGAACTGATGCTGATACTGGGACCTTCAGGTTCCGGAAAGACCACTCTGCTCTCATTATTCGGTTGTGTTATCTACCCAAGTTTCGGCGAAGTATGGATAGATGATATAAAAGTGAACGAACTCAGCGAAAAGAAGCTTGCTGATATAAGGCTTGAAAAAATTGGTTTCGTTTTTCAGAAATTCAATTTAATAGCTCCTCTAACCGCCCTCGAAAATGTTATGATGCCTCTGGTGCTGCAAGGTGCAGGCGATAAAGTGGCTAAAGAAAAAGCAACCGCTGCATTGGTTAAAGTAGGTATGGGCGATCGCATGAAGAACTTGTCGGATGATCTGAGCGGCGGACAGCAGCAACGTGTAGCTATTGCCCGTGCGCTGGTAATTAACCCCCAAATAATGTTATGCGATGAGCCAACTGCTTCTCTCGATATTGCAAGTGTAGGAATTGTAATGGAGGAACTAAAAAAACTGGCCAAACAAGGCAAGGCCGTTGTAGTTGTAACACACGACACACGGCTTGAACCCTTCGCCGACAGAATAGTTTACGTGCTTGATGGCGCTATAGTTGATAAATCAGCGGCAGAGGCAATTACTCATTAATAAAAATTTCAATAATGAAACGAGCCATATTAAAATATTGTCAAACAAAGAGATAATTATTTATGGCGAGTTCCATCAGACCCCTAAAAATTAAAAAAACACACTGATGAAAAAAGTTTTCTATGCTTTAATACTGTTTCTATTTTTAGTTTCGTGCAACAAAGCTGATAAAAAAAAGGAAGCTGCTGCTGAAAAAGCAAAACTCGAATTAACATACGACAGGGTTGTTGGTGTTGGTATGATAGTTCCGGAGAAAGATATTATACAACTGTCATCGCCTGTAAATGGCATCGTGAAGAAGATATTGAAAAGTGAAAATGATTCAGTAAGTGTCGGGACACCGATTTTAGAACTGGATCACCAGCTGGAAGATGCAAAAGTAAAGCAATTGAGCAGCGAAGTGGCTACACAGGCCGCCCAGATAAAAGCAGACGAGGCAAGCGTTGGTGAATATGAGGCAAAATACGAAAATGCCGCCTCCGAACTCCAGCGAATGCAACGATTACTGGCTAAAGGAGCTGAAACCCAGCAAGTCGTAGATGATGCGAATACCAATTTAAAGTCTTTTCAATCTAATCTCAATAGGTTACAGGCCAGTGCTGATGTTTCAAAAAGCCGGTTAAACGAAACAAAAGCAGTTTTACAAGAAGCACAGATAGAACGTGCCCGGAAAATAATTGTATCGCCGGTAAATGGCAGAATCTTGGAATTAACAGTTTTGGTAGGTGGTTCTGTAGATACCCAGGTATCATTAGCTCAAATCAGCCCCGAAGGCAAAACCATTGCAGTGTGTGAAATTGATGAAATGTATGCCGGGAAAATTGCCGTAGGGCAAAAAGGATGGATTCGAAATGTTGGTTCTATTGATACCCTTTCAACCGGAATTGTCTATTTTACCTATTCCTTTCTGAAAAAGAAATCATTGTTTACTGACCAGTCTGGCGAAAAAGAAGATCGTCGGGTAAGGACCATTAAAATGTTTCTCGACCAGCCTGAAAAATTATTATTGAACGCCAGGATTGAATGTGTTATTGACATTTCCGGTAATCCTAAAAAATAAAACAATGTTAAAAATTGCATGGAAATTTATACGGTTTGATAAGGCTAAGAGCATTGG
>CAIXAQ010000905.1 GCA_903917425.1 uncultured Bacteroidales bacterium | reverse complement strand
CGTAATAACGACGCGGCATTCCCATGAAACCAAGGAAGAACATCGGCATATACAAGGTATTGAAACCGATAAACAACATCAGAAGTGCACGGTTGGCAACTTTCTTGTTGTACATTTTGCCGAACATTTTCGGGTACCAATAGTGCAGTGCAGCAAAAAAGGCCATTCCTGCCCCACCAAATACAATGTAGTGAAAATGCGCCACAACAAACATGGTATCATGAACATGTACATCGGTTGAAACACTCCCCAGTATAAGCCCGGTTAGTCCGCCTATCATAAATATAAAGATGAAAGCCATCGCCCACCAGAAAGGTGGCTCGAGAGAAATGGATCCTTTATACATGGTCGCGGTCCAGTTAAATACTTTTATTGCACTTGGTATAGCCACGAGGAAAGTCAGGAATGAAAATACAAGACGTGCCGTTTCGCTCATACCCGAAGTAAACATATGGTGTCCCCAAACCAGGTAACCAACAAAAGCGATGGCAAGACTCGACATGGCGATGGCTTTATACCCGAATACGGTCCTGTGCGAAAAGGTAGTTATGATTTCAGTAATGGCTCCCATGGCCGGTAAAATCATGATGTACACCGCCGGATGCGAATAAATCCAGAAAAGATGCTGGTAAAGGATGGGGTCACCACCCTGGGCAGGATCGAAGAACCCTATATGCAACAGGCGATCGGCAACCACCATCAGGAAGGTAATCCCCACAACCGGTGTTGCAAGCAACTGAATCCACGCTGTACCGTATAACGACCAGATAAACAAAGGCATGCGGAAAAAGCCCATACCCGGTGCTCTCATCTGGTGAATGGTAACAATAAAGTTCAAACCGGTAAGGATGGACGAGAATCCGAGCACAAAGGCCCCGAAAACAGTTAATACCACGTTGGTATTTGTTTTCAGGCTGTAAGGAGCATAAAAAGTCCAGCCGGTATCAGGTGGACCATCGCCGGTGAATATTCCGAAAAGAACAATAGCTGCCCCGAAAATAAAGAGGTACCACGAGAACAGGTTAAGTTTCGGGAATGCCACATCCTTGGCCCCGATCATGATCGGAATCATGAAATTGCCAAAAGAAGCGGCCAATCCCGGAATGATAAACAGGAATATCATGGTTAACCCATGCACCGTGAAAAGTGCATTGTAAGTTTGAGGTCCCATGAGTTGTTGCCCGGGTGCGATGAGCTCAAGTTTCATAAATAAGCCCATTACCAGTCCGGCCAGGAAGAAAAACAGCTGCGAATACAGGTACAGCAAGGCAATGCGCTTGTGATCGGTAGATAAGATCCAGGCGCGGATCCCGGTGTATTTACCCTGGTATTCAAGGTAACTGGGCATCCGATGTGATGTAGAATTTCCGGTCATGTATAATTGAGTGATTATTGGTTAACTGATTTTGATTTCTTCCGGCGGCCGCTCACCAGCAGGTAGACCAGGAGTGAAACAGCAAAAATAATTGTAATGGATGCAGTAATTCGCGTTACATCAAGTGAATATGTTTCAGTCTTTCTATCGAAGGAATAGCAATACTTCAAAACTTTAATTATAGTCGGAGCCGACTTCCCCTCTGAAGCTTCGATGACTGCTAGTTTAAATTCGAACGGAACGAAACTGATTCCTTTCAGGTACCTGGTAATTTTTCCTTCGGGGCTGATCATGATCAGTGCTCCCTCATGCATAAACTCATTATTTTCGAACTTAAAGCCAAACCCGAGTGCCTGGGTAGCTTTGGCGATATTGGCACTGTCGCCGGTCAGAAATGTCCATCCTGAACCATCCTGTCCTGGAAGTTTCTTAAGATATGTATTTCTTTTCTTCTGACCCAGTTCGTAGTTTTCGCGGCTATCGAAGCTGATGGTGATGGCCTGGTAATCTTTCGCAAGTGCCATACCGCTAGCTGCCATAACTTCGGCCAGGCCGTTCATCAGCGGGCTGCAGATGCCCGGGCACCGGTAATAAACAAAACACAATACAGTCGGTTTGTCTATAAGTTGTTTAAGGTCAACCAGTTTGCCGTTGTGATCCGTAAGCATGATGCCGGAAGGAACGTATTCATCCAGGTGTTCAGTAATTCCTACTTCGAGAGGCTTCGCTTTTTCGGCAGATGTTGTATTTGAATAGAAAAACAAAACTGCCAGCAATACCGGCAGAATAAACCACGAACTGGTTTTCTTCATTTTTGGTAACATTATTTTAAACAATGGTTCTGTTTTAAGCTCTAAAGATACACATTCATTCCTGGAACTGGTCAGAAGCCCGTGAATATTATCCCGAAAAGTTTATATTAACGCTTTATTAACAAGAATTGCCTGGTTTTGTTTAACGATATCTGAAATTCCTTAAAAAAATATTCATTTTTTATTACATTGGTTTAGCCTGAAACGATAAAGCTCTGCATGACAAAGTATTATCGGAATTAATAAGAATCATTTAATGAGCAGGCTGAAAAAACCAAAAAAAGCAACCGCAGAGGAATGCAAAGGAAAGAGCAGAGTTACGCAAAGAAGGCCACCGGGTTAGAACTCTGTGGCTTTCTGGGATTGCTCAGCGGACTTTGCATTACCGATAACAGAATTCAAGCAAGATGCTACTATAACCCGGGCACACAAATAAATATCTTTAAAATTTGCCACAAGTCTTAATCCTATGTTTGAATTGTGGATGCATGAATAAATGAGAAACCGATAAAGAAATGATTCACAAAACTTGATAGCATCGACAAAAAAGTAGTGATAAAAAAGGTAAAAAAGAGAGTAAAGTAGATTTTTGCATGTATTTCAGCATGTAAAAATAAAAAACCGCCTGTAAACTATTGTTTAACAAGCGGTTAGATAAACTATCAGTGCCCAGAACAGGACTCGAACCTGCACAGCCGTAAGGCCACTGGTCCCTGAAACCAGCGTGTCTACCAATTTCACCATCTGGGCAGATGGATCTTAAATCGTGTGATGAGTGCCCAGGACAAGACTCGAACTTGCACATCCTTAAGGACACCAGCCCCTCAAGCTGGCGTGTCTACCAATTTCACCACCTGGGCAATGCGGGTGCAAAGATAATACTTTTCCGAAAGGTTAAACATCGAAGTTAGAAATATTTCAAATTATGAAAAAATATCCGGAAATCGTTCCATAGCGGATTTATTCTCTTGGTAAGTGATACTCTATATATCTGAATACGAATAGATTAAACCATGGAAAGCAAAATAGAAGTCATATTGCATTGTTTTTAACTAAAATCAATCGCAGTCATGCCAATTTTACTAATTTTGACAACTGCACAAATTAAACTGTTAATATGTTTACAAAAGAGGACCTCAAACAACTACAATCACGCGGAAGCGATCCAAAAGTAGTTGAATTACAAATAGATAACTTTAGAAAAGGATTTCCTTTCATAAATCTCGACAGGCCCGCAATTGTTGGTGATGGACTGAAAGCGTTCAATCAGCGCGATGCCAAGAAACTTTCCTATTTTTATGATTCCAACTCGAAACGCTACGAAGTGCTGAAATTTGTTCCCGCTTCGGGTGCCGCAAGCCGTATGTTCAAGCATTTGTTCGAATTTATGGAGTCATTTACCGGCTTGGAGGATGATATTACGCAACTTGAGTCTTCTGCAAAATTGAAACTGGTTAAAGACTTTTTTGACCGGATAAATGACTTTGCTTTTTACAATAGACTGGCAGAAGCACTGCGAAAAGACGATTACGATATTAATGAATGCCTGTCGAAACATGAATACAAAATCATCATCGATTACCTGTTAAACCCGGTAGGACTTAACTACGCAAACCTGCCAAAAGGGCTTTTGCTCTTCCATTCGTATCCTGACGGTTCGCGCATGTCGATCGAGGAACATATGGTGGAAGCTGCAAACTACTGTAAAGATAAAGAAAAACGTTCAGCCATTCATTTCACGGTTTCGCCCGAACATGCTGATATGTTCCTCGAAGAAATTAACAAGGTGAAGGAAAAGTACGAGGATCTTTTCGATCTCACTTACGAACTGACGTTTTCGCTGCAAAAGTCATCAACCGACACCATTGCCGTGGATATGAATAACAAACCTGTGCGCGAAACTGATGGCAGGTTGATGTTTCGTCCTGGCGGACATGGTGCCCTTATAGAAAACCTGAATGATCGCGAAAGTGAAATTGTTTTTATTAAAAATATCGACAATATCGTGCCCGACAGCATGAAAGCCGATACATTTCTCTATAAAAAAGTATTGGGTGGTTATCTTTTCGAATTGCAGGATGCCGTATTTGAGCATCTTGAAACACTCGATGATAAACCGGATGAAGAAGATATCAGGACTATTCTGCGCTTTATAAAATCAAAGCTGGGTTTTGTTGTCGATCCCGAATTTGGCACTATGCCGCGTGAAGATAAAATTGAATACCTCCACAACAAATTAAACCGGCCCATAAAAGTATGTGGTATGGTTAAAAATGAAGGTGAACCCGGAGGTGGCCCTTTCTGGGTGAAGGAACCAAACGGTGAAATTTCGCTTCAGATAGTGGAATCCTCACAAATTGACATGGATAATCCTCAGCAGAAAGAAATCTTAGGCAAATCTACCCATTTCAATCCGGTCGACCTGGTTTGTGGTGTGCGCGATTACAAAGGAAAAGTTTTCGACCTGAGGAAATTTGTCGATCCGGCAACGGGATTTATTTCGACCAAGTCCAAAGACGGCAAAGCTCTCAAAGCCCAGGAACTCCCTGGTTTATGGAATGGAGCGATGGCCAACTGGATCACTGTTTTTGTCGAAATCCCGATCAGCACCTTTAATCCGGTGAAAACTGTAAACGATTTGCTGAGAAAGGAGCACCAATAATAGGTATACCTATGCTGATTCTGAAAGCGGGGTGAATTTGTGTTTGTTGTAGTCACAGATTCCATATCTCTGGTTCGCAACAGGATATAGGCAGAGTTTGGGTTTTGGGACTTGATTATAAGGACTTGGTTTTTCTTTACCGGAATTTATCCACTGCAAAGTATAATTGAACAATTTCCCGGATTAAGAGGAAGACGCCTTTTAAACTAATTTTTCAGGAACGTGCAACGCTCTTGTATTATGTACATATTTCTCTACCTTTGCAGGTCAAAAGCAGGAGGATGATCCTATGTTGAATAACTCCACAAACAGTTATACTGATTCATTTAAAGTCGCATTTTTCCTTTATAAATGGCGAAAACCCCTGGTTATTCTCGGGTTGGCAGCTGCCTTACTTGCAGCAGTTTTTTCATCGCATTTTTTCATCACCCCATTATTCAAATCAACTGTAATAATGTACCCCGCTTCGAGCAACTCCATCTCAAAATCGTTGCTCAACGAAAATGCTATCGCCAAGCAGGACATTCTTGAATTTGGAGAAGATGAACAAACCGAACAGATGCTGCAGATATTAAATTCGAACAGGATCAGGGACAGAGTGATACGAAAATTTAACCTGGCCCAGCATTATGATATTGAACCTGGATCGAGGTACGAACAGACGCGTCTGAATAACCGGTATGAGTCGAATATTACCTTTAAGCGGACCGAGTACATGGCAGTGAAAATTTCGGTTTTGGATAAAGACCCTCAAATGGCCGCTGACATTGCAAACCAGATTGCGTCTTTACTCGATTCGGTTAAGAACGATATGCAGAAGGAAAGGGCTTTACAAGGTTTTAAGATTGTTGAAGACGAATACCTCAAATTGCAAGCCGAGGTTCGACTGATGGAAGATTCGCTCACTCAACTGCGCAAACTCGGGGTACACGATTACGAAACCCAGGCTGAAATGATGAACCAGCAACTGGCCATGGAAATAGCAAAGGGAAACGCCAAGGGAATAAAAGCCCTCGATGAAAAACTCAGTATCCTGGCTACTTATGGCGGTCCTTATGTATCAATACGCGATGCGCTCGAACATGAAAAGAAACAATTGAGCTACATCAAAGCCCGGTACGAAGAAGCAAAAATAGATGCATACCAGGAAATCCCGCAAAAATTTGTTGTAGAAAATGCGTTTAAAGCCGAAAAAAAGGCATATCCGGTAATCTGGATCATAGTGATACTTTCAACATTAGGAACTTTATTGGCAGGGATGCTGGTTATCTTTATTGTAGAAAGGAGTCCCGTTTTCCTGCAAAAACTCAAGCAAACGTACAGCTGAATTACATCTTCTCCAAAATTCTTCAAAACTACCACACAATCAAGCCAGAACATTACATCGAAAAAAATAATAAATCAATCAAACCTGATGGAAAACTTCTTTAACAATACCAACCTGTTGCAAATCACACTAAAGTGGAAATGGCATTTGCTTATTCTTGTTATAGTTGCTGCTCTTGTTTCGCTGTTTGTATCGAGTCCGCTCATAATGAAACCACGCTTTAAGTCGACGGCTTTCATATATCCATCGAATGTTTCGCCCTATTCCGATGAAAGTGAGACTGAACAGATGCTTCAGTGGATGAACTCCAACGATGTCCGCGACAGCGTCATAAATAAGTTTGACCTGGCCAAACATTACAAAATTTCCCATGACGACCCGTATTATGCATCCACGATGGAAAATTTATATTCCAGGAATGTGAAAATTGCCAAGACACAATATGAAAGTATCGAGGTAAGTGTTACGGATGTTGACCCGGTGATGGCAAGAGATTTAGTGAGTGCTTTGCTTCTTTACACTGATGGAAAGATCCGCGCCACCCATAAAATAAAGTACATGGAAGTGTTTACTGCTGTTGAAAAAATGATGCAGGATAAGAAGCGTGAAATGGATTCAATTAAAATCCTTTACACCTATATCGCTACAACTTATGGCATATATGATGTCGGAGGTCAGAGCCAGGAAATTACACGTGGCGAATTACGCACTGTAGATGGGGGAGGTGGCAACATCAATACCAAGGATGTTAATAAGCTGAAACAAAGCATGATGGAGAAAAGCGCGGATTTGTTATATCTGGGTAACCGGATTTCGCACACCGCTACAGAATATAGTGAGATTATCAGCAAATACGAAGCTGCCAAATTCAATGTTGATAAATATTTCACCTATGTAAATGTTGTAACACCCCCACAAATCCCTGACAAAAAATCCTATCCTAAAAGGTTGTTTGTGATGTTTTATTTTGTTGCAGGCACATTATTGTTTAGCCTGCTGGCCATCGCATTTATCGAAAGGCGTAAAACTCCTGCATCAGAATAATCAACTGATAACGCCATCGTACCTTGACTGAAAAACTCAAAATATCAATTGTTTACCTGGTAACAGCAATATTTGTATTGCTGAATACCTATTTGGTTTACAAAGAAGTATATTTTGGGATACTTATTCCTGTCGCTGTGATAATGATAATAATGTATATTTTCAGTCTCGAGAAAATACTATTGCTCGCTGTGTTTGTAACCCCGCTGGCTATTGATATAGGCGATTACGATCTGGGAGTGAGCATTTCGGTGCCAAGTGAGCCCCTGCTGATAGGCATTTTATTCCTTCTCATACTTAAAATTCTTCTCGAGGGTGGTGTTGAACGCAGGATTATCAGGCATCCTGTTACGTTGGCTATACTTTTTAACCTGTCGTGGATGCTGATCACAGCTATCACATCCGATATTCCACTGGTTTCATTCAAATATCTTTTGTCGCGATTGTGGTTTATTATTCCCATCTATTTCGGAGGATTGATGCTTTTTCGTACCAAGAACAATATCAGGCTATTTGTCTGGGCCTATGCAGCCGCGTTGATCATTGTGATATTTTATACTACCTGGGTGCATATGGGATACGGATTCAGCGAAAAAGCCGGGCATTGGGTCATGACTCCTTTTTACAATGACCACACTGCATACGGAGTTATTTTAGCTTTATTTATTCCAATGATGGTTGGATTGTCGGTTGACAAGGCTGTTTCGCGCAATCAGCGTATCATGGCTGCTGTAGCCGCTGTTATCATGCTTGTAGCTTTATACCTTTCGTATAGCCGTGCTGCATGGGTAAGCGTTGGTTTTGCGATTGGAGTTCTTGTGCTTGTGAAATTGCACATCAAATTTAAGTGGATAGCATTTTCAACAACCGGGCTATTGTTGCTATTCTTTACTTTTCAGTTCGAAATACTCGATAAACTTCAAAAAAACAAGCAGGATGCTTCCGCAAATTTTATTGAGCATCTTCAATCGATATCCAATATTTCATCGGATGCATCAAACCTGGAACGTATAAACCGGTGGCAGGCGGCACTCCGAATGTTTTCCGAAAGACCTTTGGTAGGTTGGGGACCGGGAACGTACCAGTTCGAATATGCTCCATTTCAGCGTGCACAGGAAAAAACTATCATCAGCACCAACCTGGGTGATATGGGGAATTCACACAGTGAGTACATCGGACCTCTTGCCGAATCGGGAATGCCAGGTTTAATAAGTGTTATTTTTATCCTAATTACTGTAATCTATACCGGGCTGAATGTATATAAAAAGTCGGGTAACAGCCAGACCAGATTGATTGCATTATCAGCAACATTAGCTTTAATTACCTATTTTGTGCATGGTATTATGAATAATTTCCTTAATACGGATAAGGCGAGTGTTCCCTTCTGGGGTTTTGTTGCCATCATTGTGGCACTCGATCTGTATTACAGTTCGTCGGAACAGGAAGCTGAATCCTGATTTCATCCATACAAAAAAAATACCCCCTGATTACAGGAGGCATTTTTATACTTCAAAAATTTTGATGTCTTTATTGCAGGAACTTATCGTACAACTCCGGTAGTCTGCGAAGCATGATAAGTTCCTTCCATTTTTTTCGTGCTTCGATAGCAGGACTGCCAAAATAGGTTATCCCGCCAGGTAAGGATTTATCAATTGCTGATGTAGCAAGAATAACTGCGCCTTTTCCTATTACAATATCCTTGTTAATGGCAACTTTTGCCCAGATAATAACATCATCCTCAATACAGGTTACACCAGCAATGGCTGTATGCGCACCAATCAGGCAGTTAGAGCCGATCCGTGTATCGTGTCCTACCTGTACGTGATTATCAAATTTTGTCCCTTTACCTATCAGGGTGTCACCCGATACGCCTCTGTCGATGGAACAAAGAGCCCCGATTTCAACATTATCACCGATAACCACACGTCCGCAGGATTCGAGTTTGCGGTAACCTTCGGGCTTGCGCTGAAAATAATATGCATCGGCACCTATCACACTGTTGGCATGTATTACCACGTTATCGCCTATTATAGTATAATCGTTGATGCTCACATTTGCATGGATAATGCAGTTTTTCCCTATAACAACCTGGTTTCCAATAAATGCACCAGGCTGAATCACTGTGCCTTCACCTATATCAGATGTGGTACTGATAGCTGAAGCAGACGCTGTGAAAGGTCTGAAACGCCTCACCAGCGAAGTATAAGCGGCAAAAGGATCATCGTGGAAAAGGAGCATCTTCCCTTCGGGACATTCAACTTTCTGGTTGATGATAATAACACTGGCCTTTGACGTTAAAGCTTTGGTATAGTATTTAGGATGATCCACAAATGTCAGATCACCATAAGAAACCATATGTATTTCATTTAACCCGGTAACAGGAAACATGGCATCACCCTCATAGGAAGCACCTATAAAAGCTGCAACATCCTTAAGAGGTATGGCTGAAATAAAAATCATACGTATAACGGAAAGGTAATGATTGCAAATGCAAGGTGAAATAAAATCTTATTTTACCCTTTCGAAATAGTCGCCCGTGCGGGTATCGATGCGGATCCTTGTACCTTCATCAATGAATAACGGAACCTGGACAATAGCACCTGTTTCGAGTGTTGCCTTTTTCAATGTGTTTGAGGCTGTATCACCACGGAAGCCCGGTTCGGTATATGTAACCTCTAATTCAACAAAAGCAGGAAGTTCGCAGGTTAAGGGTGTCTCGGTGTCAGCATGCACCATAATTTCAACACCCTGGCCTTCCTTCATAAACTGGAATCCGTCAATCATTTCCTGATCAATTGAAATCTGATCGAAAGTTTCGGTATTCATGAAATTATAACCGTTTTCATCCTTGTAAAGGAATTGGTAAGGGCGGCGTTCGACGCGTGCAATATCAATTTTTGCACCGGCATCAAATGTGTTTGGGATGACTTTCCCTGTTTTCAGATTTTTGAGCTTGGTACGGACAAAAGCAGCGCCTTTGCCTGGTTTTACATGTTGAAACTCTACAATTTTATAAAGATCGTTATTGAATTCAATGCAAAGTCCATTGCG
>CAIXAQ010000904.1 GCA_903917425.1 uncultured Bacteroidales bacterium | reverse complement strand
CCACCACCACCACACATTTTCACATTTTCACATTTTCACATTAACACATTACCGCATTAGCACATTAGCACATTTTCAAATTCCCGAATTCTCAAATTTTCAAATTAACCCATTATCGCATCAGCACATTAACACATTACCGCATTAGCACATTAGCACATTAGCACATTTTCAAATTCCCGAATTCTCAAATTTTCAAATTAACCCATTACCGTATTAGCACGTTATCCCATTACGACATTTTTGCAAATCTCCAATAAATAGCACAATTGATCATCCTTCTCCTGCATTACACAAGCGGCTGAGTGAAGCCAGACGATAAAGTGCTGCCCTAAACCATACTATTTTATTCTAACCCCATATTAAAAAATCTTCTGTATTTGCTCAGCTAAAAACCATGATCAATAATAAATCCTGAAGGCTACCGCTGGTTTTTTCATCCTTGTGTGTCTATACACTATTAAACACATTATTTATTTAAAACCAACGAAAATGAAAAACATTGGAAAATTAATTCTGGCAACGGCAATCCTGATGATCTTCGCCGTTCATGCAAATGCACAAAGCAATACTGCTGCAAATCAAACAGATCAAAAACAGTCTGTTGCCAATTCCACAGGCAAAAATTATGTGGATAAAGATAACAACGGCGTGTGCGATAATATAGGAACCAGGTCAGGCAATGGACGTGGTACCAATTTTGTCGACAAAAACAACGATGGTATTTGCGACAACCGTGCTACTGCAGGGAAAAATACTGGAAATAATTGCAGAAATGGGAATGGCAACCAGCACAGACATGGTCAGGGACGTGGTAATTGTTGTAAGCGATAACATTTTAGTCAGAAACAGAGGTTGAAAGTTATATCTTTGGACAAAGATTTCGATGATTCGAACCTAATATGATCACTATTTAATTTTCAACCTCTTTTCTTCTCCGCTTTGATGACTGACCAGGAACTGATTACCGGCATATTAAATAATGACAAACCGGTCATACAAGTCCTTGTAAACAAGTACCACAAGCAAGTCATCACTACTGCCTTTCACTTTGTACACGATATGGATGATGCCGAAGACCTTGCCCAGGATGTGTGCATCGAAATTTTGGAATCAATAGGTCAGTTTAAAAGAACCTCTTCATTATCTACATGGATTTACCGGGTTACAGTCAATAAATCGTTAAATTTCGTCCGCAAAAACAAGCGGAAACAGTTGGTAAAACAGTTTGAAACCTTTTTCCACAAAGCAGATGGCAATGCCGGTAGAATGATCTCAGAACCCGCCTCAAACGACAACTCGTATGACAATAAGGAAAGGAAACAGATTCTTGATACCGCAATAAATAGCTTACCCGAAAACCAGAAAACGGCTTTTATTTTAAGTAAATATGAAGAATTGTCGTACAAGGAAATCACCGAAATCATGAACCTCAGTATGTCAAGTGTCGAATCATTATTACAGCGTGCTAAACAGAACCTTCAAAAGAAGTTAATCGTTCAGTTTTCTGAATATTCAAATAAAAAATAGTATGAAACACTGCGAATTACTGCAAAAAGATTTATTTGCTTACATGGAACAGGAATTACCACCTGGCCAGGTTCAGCATTTGGATCATCATATAAGTGAGTGCACTGAATGCAACCGTATTTTGGCGGAATTCAGGAGTATGCTTGCTTTAATGGAAGAACAAAAATCCATCGAACCTCGCCCTTTTGCCGAAACGCGCATCATGCAGGGAATAGAATCAAGGTTGGAGAAAAAACAAAAGTTTTCCGTTCCTGTTTTCGCACGGATTTTGCAGCCAGCTTTAATCAGCTTCGGAGTAGCCGCCGCCCTGGTTATTGGTTTCTTTATAGGTTCTGATTTTGCAGATAGTCGTTCGCATTACACTCAGAATGATGAAATGATTGAGGCTGTCAGAACTGATCTGAATGTGCCTGAATTTATGACTGACGATCTCTTTCACTTTACTGAATAATACACAAAACCATGAATTTTATTAATAATAACCGCACGATTTTCTGGATACTAATCTTCCTGGTGCTGATAAATATCACAGCACTGGCCACATATTTCGTCTATATACGGAAACAAGCCAGCGAGCCGGTGCCCGGTTCCGGGTTTAAACACGGAATAGCACTCAAACAGGAATTATCTTTAACACCTGGTCAATTCCTCAAAGTGAATGAGATTAATACATCCTATAAGGCTTCGAGTGAGCCGATTGTAACAGCTATTAAGGAGAAAAAAGCAATTTTATTGGAGGAATTGACAAAAAATAACACGGATACTAGCCTGGTAGCCAAACTCGCCGATGATGTGGTCATTGAACAGAAAAATCTGCAAGCAGCTAATATTAAACAATTCCTTGATCTTAAAAAAGTCTGTACTCCGGAACAAACACAGAAACTTTCTCAGATTTATTCTGAGTTGTATGGTTGCGAAAACAAAGGAAAAGGAAATGGTCAGGGTAAAGGCCAGGGAAAAGGATATCGCCACCGTTACGGGCAGCAGAAGAATTCAGGCTCAGAAGTGCCTGCAAATTAATTTCGTATTAATATTGCTTTTAAATACACATCAATATAAATTGCATGTTTGAATAGGCCACATGATGTTTAGTGGCCGAAAACCTGAAAAAATTTAAAGATACTACTGATTTATATCAGTAGTTTTATGAATCAGAACTTGAATATTATACCTCTCCTCATCAGAAATCATTTGCAGTATACGATCCGATCACTGATTTTAAAAAAATTAATTGCCCAGTACTCATACTGTTTGGGGAAAAAGACAAACATGTGGTAGTACAATCCAATTTGCCTAAAGTAGCCCAGGCTATTCCGGGTGCGGCAGTTACGGATTTAACCATTCGAACCATCCCCTTGGCCGATCATGGTTATTCGACAAGCGAGTTGATGAAAAACGGACAAATGGTTCCAGGTGTTGTTGAATATATTGCGAACTGGGTGAATTTCAGGAAATAAAGAAATTTGGTGGTTCTTGAATTTGGATAATGATTTCAGCTTATTTCTGTAAGTTGCAATTTCATCCGA
Source organism: uncultured Bacteroidales bacterium (assembly GCA_903917425.1). Taxonomy (GTDB): domain Bacteria; phylum Bacteroidota; class Bacteroidia; order Bacteroidales; family UBA4417; genus UBA4417. Next base: position 10,261 of record CAIXAQ010000904.1, on the reverse strand, counting down.
CATTCAGGATTTCTTTCATATTGCTGTTCACGGCTTGTTTAGTCCATGCCATATTCACATTAATCAACCTTTACATTGCTGATTCGGTGATGATTTAAGTATTATCAAATCAAACTCTTATACAATGAAAAAACAAAATATTTTTCTTTTTGTATTAGTCGTTTTGTTAAATGGTTGTTCCCGGAAGGAACACTTATTATTTAATAATGTGCCGATAGATGGCCGGCTTGTAAAATTTGCCGGTGAGTTGACCAGATCAGGATTTATCATTTCTGACTCAACAAAAACAAATGAAATCATGCTTAATGGAGAATTTCTAAATAAAGATTGTACGATTTATGTATGGGGAACAAACAAAAATAAGTTAGCATATAAAGTAATAGTCAATCTGCCGGTTGAAGCTCCTGATTCACTTCAATATAGTTTTGAGAAAATGCAAAAGCTGTGCTCATCAAAATATGGAAATGGGAAAAGCAGATACCAACAATATAAAAGTCCTGCAAGGTTTCTCTTTAATGAACCAAAACTCAAAAGGCAAATTAGGCAGGGAGATTTTACCAGATTTAACATTGATTCAGGCATTATAACCCTGGAAGTTCAGGACGGGTTTATTTCAATTACCTATTTAGATAAATTGAACAATGAAATCAGAAAAAGTGAAAGGAAGAAAGAAAATGATGAAGAGATTTAGGTGGAAATAACATTCGTTAAGCGGAAATGTTTATTGCAACAATATCCAAAGATCTCACCGGCACATGAATCATCAGGGAAGGACATTGAGGAAACTATTGCTTGTCAAACGCTGTATTTAAGGCTTGCCAGTATCATTCTTCTGTGATTTTATTACTTGGCTGAATTTCAAACCTTACAGTTTTATCCCATTTATGTTCGGCTTTCTTGATGTTCTCGAGGTAAAATGCTCTTAGCATTACGTAAATCCAGAACTGGCAATAAGTAAAATACATAATCAGTACCAGCCCTACATTCTTCCAATTATCTTCATGGTCGAAAGAAATTGCGAGCAGGATTTCGAACATAAACAGCACAATCGCAATTATCCATACAAGAGTATATGGCCCCGGCAGAGGAATGCTGATGACTTTAAACAAGCTTAAAAGGAAGAGCAAATCAGAAACCAGCACTGCTACAAAAAACACATAATACAGTGCAAGGGTGTAAAGCAGGTCAAAGCGAAGTTTTTTGTTCTTAAAATTTGGGATTTCCTTTACGAATTTCGCCAGGACATAATTGTTGCCTCTCACCCAACGAACCCTTTGTTTGATCCAGACACTCCATTTCTCCGGTTCCTGCTCATATGTGATCGCATAAGGAAGAAATTTGATCTTGTACCCCAGTTCATAAATCCGAATGCTTAATTCAGAATCTTCTGTTAGAGCTTCTTCATCCCATCCGTCGAGTTCGTCCACCAGCCACTTCCACATAACAAAATTAGTTCCGGGCAATGTGGCGATATTATGTAACTGCCAGCGGCCAGCCTGCAACATCGACTGAAAACTTAATGTCTCAATATTGATAAAACGGGTCAGGAGATTCTTGTTCTTATTGACAGTCCGAAACTTACCAATCACAGCACCTAGCTCCTTGTCCGAAACCAGGGAGGCAACCAGGTAATGTAATGCTTTTGAATCAGGAGTGTTATCCGCATCATAAATCGCAATTACTTCGGATGATACTTGTTGGATACCAAGGTTTAATGCTCTTGATTTTCCCTTACCCCCCATTCCTTCAGGTACATTAAACAGCACCACCCTGCTGTCTTTCTTCGCATAACTCTCTACAATCTTCTTTGTCTGATCCTTTGAACCATCATTGATAACCATGATTTTCAGCCTGCCTTCAGGATATTCCAATTTTAACATGGCTTCAATGGTGTTTCCGATAACCATTTCTTCATTATGGGCTGGGATTAGGATGGTACACGAAGGAAATTCGAATTGCGTCTTATCTACAATCTGCTTTTCCTTCATTGACCGTATAAAATTGATATAGCCAAAAATGCTGAATAGAAATTGGTAGCCGATCATAAACCAGATGAGGATGACGCACAGTAGGAAAATAATTTCAAGAAAAGTCATCGTAATGCAGTATTAAAAGTTATTAAAGATGATTAGAAGTTATAATGCTTTCTGATAAATTTTAAAGCAACAAAAAGGTTTATTAAGAGTATTAATGCAAGAACACCATATACTGAAATCGCACTCATCGACCAAATGCTGGCAAGGTTTATCCCATAACTGAATCTATCCCCTTTACGGATTTCAACCTGGTGCTTCCCTGATGGAAGCATGATCGTAAAGCAGTCATTACCCTTTAAGACTTCCACTATGTAATTTTTACCATCTACTTTGATTGAAGTTGGAATATAATTTAAGGATGCCAGTGTTCTTTCTGCACTTTCGTAACTAAACAAAATTGTTTGCATCAGATACTCAACCTTCAATAGGTTTCCAGAAATGAAAAGCAATTGAGGCTGTAACTCGTGAGTTGAAAAACCTGGTATTTCTTTAAAATCAGTAATAATAGTGTGATCTCCAGCTGGTATAAGATAGTGGTTATCCCGATAACCAACCTGATTCACACCATCAACTCTAATGACTTCTATTGATCCCGGCAGGTGTAATTCAAAAGAATGGGGGGAAAAAACCCTGTATCCATCGTGCAGGCTCGTATATTTAACCATCCCTGAACTTGCATTTGCGAAATACGGAATGTCCTGAGGATTACAGCTTGATTCACTATAAATGGTAAACCGCTGAGCATAAGCTGAAGCTGCCGAAATCAACTGGTAGCTTTCCAATCCAGTCTGGATGAGAGTTGAAAATGGAGAAACATCATTCTTCGACCTGAATTCGAATATATTCAGGTCAATCATCAGGTCCGTGGGATCTTTCAATTTCCCGGAGTAAAACTTCCCCATTTCCCGGTAACGGTCAGGATCAGTTGACCATTTATTAAACGGATCTTCAGGTTGCAGGTGGAATTTGTACTTCTTTCGCAGCTCAATCATATTATCTGAACTTGCACCATAGTACTCGGTCAACTCAGGCGAGAAATACGTGTCGTAAAATGTCACAATCACATCAAATCCACTCCTCGATTTTGCGAAACTGCTTATTTCTGAGAGAAAGTCATCATGCAATTCATTGATTTTACCTACCCGGAATGCTATTACCTGTTCTTTTACCATTCGGTTTGTTTTCCAATAAAAGCTGGAAGATGGATTGAAAATATCTTTCAGATTATATCCGTATATTTCTTGAAATTGATTAACAGCCGAAGGATGCATGGGTGTGAATAGTTGTGGGTCATCAAAGCCTTGTCCTGCTTCAAAATTCAGCTCAGCAATGTTTACTCCGTCGAAATCATATTTTTTAAGCATTCCGAGATATTCTTCCATAGCTGCCCTGAAACATTTCTTGTCCGTCAGTGCAACCGGGTATCTCCAGGAAGCCTTTAATTCTTCATCTTTGTGTATATCCTGATCCAGGTAATTTTTCTCTCTCCATTCCGGGTGATTGTCCCAGAATTTTTTACTAACCTGGGGCGGTTCCAGCCAGGCATAAACTAATATCCCGTTTGCATGAGCCAATTTTATTAGAAGGGCATAATCATACGTGTAATTTGGGTATTGGTGCCAACCTGCAACATGTATTATTCGTACTCCTTGTTTCACCCAGTGTTTAACAAGTTCTTCCGGGTCGGAGTTGGTTCTGAATCCTGGATCAAAATAAAATTCCAGGTTGTGATTCTCTACAATGGGCTGTAAATGAAGATAATTCTTAACATATTCCATAAAAAAAGGATAATGACTAAATCCTTTTGGAGTAAGAGGATCAAAAGCCGCGTTCAGGAAAATGATCTTCCCGTTCTTGAAATCTCTTCCAATTGCTACCGGAAAACCAGTGGTAGCATCCTCACAAAATATTTTGTCATCTGTGTTATAATCAAATTTATTCACAACAGGTCCTGCTTCCCATACTATCGATTCTTCAGGGTAGTGCTTGTCGCGTATATACTGTAATTTCAATTTTGAATCTGAAAAAGTAATTCCAAATTCCTGGATTAATGTGTTTTTGCAATCAGTTACAAGATTTCCGCCATCCTCAACAAATGTGCGTACAACTTTTTTAGAGTCCTTCGACATTCGATCGGCACTTGTGTATGGGACTATCAGAAGGTTACAATTGCTGAGATTCATCGCTTCATTAAGGAATAGTGTATCAACCTGAATATTTAAATTCCTGAATACTGATACATACGAACATTGATCAAAATAAGCAGCACCAAGGACGGCCGGATTCCAGACTACTTTAACTTTTGTCTGCTGCCAATCAGTATTCTCAAACATTGAATGATAGGCTGAATTTACACTGTTGAGCATCCGGTCATTAAATGATACCTCTTTGATAGTGTAATCCACTGCTTTGGCAAAATACAGATTACCCGGTTTGAGGTCGATTTTTTTAGAGAAGGCACCCTTGATTCTCTTCTTCGAAAAATTCTTTTTCACTATTTTACTATCCTGGTCGAAAACTTGTTCAGAAACATAAGAGTTCTCAGGATTTATGGTATAAGATTGTGACCCTGTTAAAATTACGAAATCATCGGTTTTCACCCAGTTGGTACTGGCTCTTATATCTAAAAACGAAAAACCTTTTGACGTGATTCCATTCACTAATGTCTTGAGTAATTCAATATCCAGAAATGGATGAAAAAAGCACCCTGCCACCCCGTCCCGGACTTGTCTGATCGCTTCGGCATTCCTGATCAGCACTTGTACTGCATCCCTTGAGTCCTGTATATCCGGCTTAAGAGGAACATATCCGAGGTTTTCTGGGATTATTTTCTGCCCGTACAAATCCTTGTTTATCAGGTATGGGAAATACTGACCATAATTAAATTCATCGATTGACATACGCTGTTCGACAACTGTACTGAAATATTTCGATATTACAGTAAAAAATGCTGCTGAAGCCATATAATGAGGGGTTTCCCATGCAATGGGGTAGAGCCCGTTCTTCACAAATTCATCTAATCCCATCTCGATTTTTTTTGCATATGCTTCCGGATTCTCATCTGGTAATGGCTTTGAGTTTGCAGCGTCCCAAAATTCTCCGTCATTAGCAGTTACTCCGGTATATTGATGAGTTGTCCCATGCATCACTATAGAGCCCCCGTTTGAGACCATGTATTTAAGGGCATCAACCAGTTCTGGTCTGTCAGAAAGGCTGACTTTAATATTTTCCTGCGGATTCACATAAAAGGGCACTACTGCAACCAGGAATGGTATTCCCTTTTCAGACAGAAAATCAGCCACCTGTCGGAGCTTCACAGGTTCGTAAAGCGGGGTGACATCTTCAATCCTGAGAACAGCCATATGTGATTCCGGATGAAGTTCATTTAGTATCTCATGCAACTTATCAGCAAAAAGAAGGTATCGGTCTGTAACTTTAGCGCCCAGGAAAGGCAGATCAGCCACATAAACAAGGTTGCCAGACTTAACCATATAGGGTGTCTGCGCTTTTGAACTTGATGAAAAAGCATCAGCCCAAATCTCAACTTTTTTCTTGTCTTTTATTTGAATTAAATTAATTTCGCTATTGCCCTTTGTATAAGTATATGAATTCGTTTTTACAGCATCAAACTCCGATATTTCCATGTGCTTGTTTATTCCAAAACCATATCTGTTTTGAGTTTCACTACTGCTTAAGAGTTCGGTGATCCCTGTGTTCAGCCATATGACGGGTTTATTGGATGTGAGTATATCCTTAATAAGGATGCTGGTAGGATGATTTCCCTCTGAAACCCCTACATAAAAAAGATAGTCAAATTGATTTATTTCATGGGCTTTGTAAGAGCTTACACTCTTAATGCTTACTATCGTATTGAAATGACCGAGTAGCTGGGCCAAATCCCTTGCTGCCCCACTTGACTCACCTCTGAGGCTTGGTTTGTTCTCGGCAATAACCAGAACTTTTTTCAAAGTGTAAACCTGGGCGGTTGCAGTTATACTGAGAAGTATTAGTATAAATTGAAGAAAAACTATCTTTTTCATTGTATCATTTATTAAGTAAACATGTAAAAAAAGCAGTTACTGTGGGATGAACTCTTCTACAACTTCATCAGTAAAACCAAAATAATTTTTAAGAATCCTGACAGTCCTCTGAGCAGAAAGACCATCACCATACGGATTAATTGCATTAGCCATTATCTTGTATTCCTCTTCATTTTCAATGAGTCGAACAGCCGTTTCAAATATTCTGTTTTCATCCAGTCCTACTAGTTTAGCAGTCCCATAGTCGACCGCATCGGGTCTTTCAGTTACAGTACGAAGCACCAGGACTGGTATTCCGAAATGAGGCCCCTCCTCTTGCACACCGCCGGAATCTGTCATTATGAGGTACGATTTTGACATGAGGTTAACAAAATCAAGGTAATCGAGAGGATCTATCAAAGTGATATTCGGTTGATCCTTTAGTATGGGTAACACTACATCGCGAACAATCGGATTCATGTGAAGCGGAAAGATGAAAGCTAAATGTGGAAATTTCAATGCAAGCTGTTTTATTGCATTACATGCCCCTGTCATGGGTTCCCCCCAGTTTTCCCGCCTGTGCATGGTAACCAGAATAATCTTTGTTCCCTTCTCAATAATAGCGTTTAGAACAGGATCAGAAAACCTGTGGTTGCCGGTTACAGTATAATCCAGCGCATCGATTACCGTATTGCCGGTAATGAAGATCGTATTTGGATCAATATTTTCTTTTAGCAGCGCTTTTTTTGCCGTCTCGGTTGGCGCAAAATGCAGATCTGTGATACATCCTGTTATTCTCCTGTTGATTTCTTCAGGGAATGGATTTGCTTTGTCATTTGTTCTTAATCCGGCTTCAATGTGGCCAACCGGTATTCTATTATAAAAAGCTGCAAGACTGCCAATGCAGGTGGTTGATGTATCTCCCTGAACCAGAACCATATCTGGCTTTTCGGCGACAAAAATTTCATCAAGACCCGTGATTATCTTTGCTGTCATACTTGCAAGAGTTTGCCTGGGTGACATGATGTCAAGATCGAAGGATGACTTGATCTTAAAAACTTCCAAAACCTGGTCAAGCATTTGCCGGTGCTGGGCTGTGGCTATAGTGAGTACTTCAAAATACTGCTCATTCTTTTTCAATTCAAGAATTATCGGAGCCATCTTGATCGTATCAGGCCTGGTACCAATTACTACAGCGATTTTCTTTTTAGACATTTTAGCGGTTTTTAGTTTTATTTGTCAAAGTATAACTGATTTTACCTGTGAAAAAAAAGGGATTGCCAGTCAAACTTGATTCGAGTGGCAAGTCAATATTCAGAGGTATATCATAATGCGGTGCAAGAGTCAGTGAAAATGAGCGAAGAGTGAATGTGACCGGGAGTTGAAAGCTTATGCACAAGGGTAAGAATTTGAAAGACTCCACCTGTGTGGATGTTTCAGACTCGGGATAATTGATGAAGGTTACGGAGTATTTTGTTCCGAGGATGGAAACGAATGTCGGTGAAATGGCTATGGATCCTTTTTCCCTGTATAACAAGCTGATATATTTGGCTATGGAAAACTCCTCATACCAACTGGTCCTGCCACCTCCGAAACTAAAGCCAAGGTAATTATTGATCGAAAATATTTTAAGATTTAACCCTGTTCCAAGGTTAAATACATTGAAAAGAACTTTCTCGTCCTGCACCCTGTTAAATAAATATGCATATCCGGGTGTCAAAGTCATTTTAGGGTGTATTTGGAATTTATACGCAATTCCAAGGTCAGTTTCAGTAATAAGACCCTCTGTCTTTTCCATTCCATAACTGTACAAGTTTAATATAAAACCTGACTTATGATAAAAGATAATAGAAGGATTGAAACCCATTTGCTCTACTCCATAATTTCTGCCTGAATAAATGACACTTGATAATACATCAATAGAAAAAACAGCTGAATTCTCCCCTTTTACCTGAGCGCTATCCGCTGGTGTATTTTGAGCATGCAATTGATTTCCTGGAAACCATTGGAAAATAACTAAGCAAATACAAATTGGCACTCTCCTGAATTCCATAAAAGATTAATTTTCCATTAGTGACATTTAGTTTATTGCTTTACTCATACAAATCTACAATGGCCGGAAAGCGATAAAAAGTATTTTCAGCCAAAGACTTCAACGAATAAGTAGAAAGCTGGTTTGTACCGTTCAAACTTTTGTTACGGGACACTACGAATAAGAAATGCTGGTTGCCGATTTGTAAAATTTGGCATAATCAATTCGTATTCAGTAAACACCATAAATCGATATCCTTTCAGTCACTCTGTTTACTAATCAACTAAGAGTTTTCTTAAAAGCACGACCTATTCAATTATTGAAATTTATATTCAATGTCTGTTTGACACACAATTGTTCGAAAACCAGCGGTCCGAATCCGAAAAAATATCCAGAAGCAGAAAAAAAGAAATTTTTATACACTAAACCACTATGGATTAAAAATCCATTGCTTCAAATAAAAAATTCATAGAAACTACAGTTGCTGCAATAAATTGCAGGGTTTAAACAATGAAAAAAAAGTGGCGTTTTTAAAGAGAAGGATTGAAAGTATTAAAGCCGGTATAAAGTAGAGCTTATCTTTTAATAATTGATCTGGGTGCAAATATATGATTCCGGATCCTGGGTTAATCAGAAGGTGTTAGAGGCAGCCCTGTTACAAAAAAACCTCCACCTTCACAAGCTGTGCCGGATGACCGCCAGGCCGTTATTCTTCCGGTCATAGATTTATACTGTCACTTCATCATTTATTATCAGTTTAACTTAATTGATGAAATTATTTTGATTTATTGCCTGCGGGATCATACCCGCTTAGCTGTAAAATACTACGAAAAAGCTCGTCAGAGAAAAATTCTCTGACGAGCTTCTAGATTCCGGAACCTATCAGATCCAGATACAGTTTCCGGTTGCAGTTCCGGTTTCGTAAGGGGTAGTTATAATGCTGTCAAACTCTTCCTGGCTGATAAACTGGGGCACATACGTTCCATTGTATAAAAGGATATTGGCAAAGAATGACCTCAGGTGATTTCTCGATCCCCTCTCCAGATTTTCTAAAACAAGGATTATATCGGCATTATCTATTCCACTCAGTCGTGTTTTGAGATCAGAAATATCCAGGTCTTCAATAGTGGCTCCCACAATTAGTCCTTCGATAAGGGATGCGGACCCCTTACTTGCAAGCAGGGTGTAAAGGCTTTGTAAATCAGGATTATTAAAAACTCCGGCTACATGATTTAGGGCAGGGTCGGCAAGCTGGTATTTGTCCAATAAAGCCCTGATAGCTTCAGCGTGAACCGCTTCACTTTTTGTTATATTTCTGAAAATCGGCTTGGTGTATAGTTGCGACAATACAAGGTAAACATCATGTGCCAGTAGCTCTTCTTCCCTCATATAGGTTAGTGCATCTTTCTCATCCTGGCTGATTAAATCATTTGGCAACGAATCAATTAAGCTCAGAGAAGCAGCATCAAACAGATCTGTTAAAGTGTAATCGATTAATGCAGCTTTAGAAGCAGCATCGTTAGTAACAAGTGGCGAAACCGAAGTGTCGTCCTTAGAGCATCCGTTAAAAGAGAGGGCCAGGAATACAAGGCTGAGCATTCCCATCATGTTGATAATCATCTTTTTCGCTTTCATGGTGTTTTAGTTTTAAGTGAGTTTAAAAAGAATTAATTACCCAAAGTTTTTGATCTCTGTAAGTAAATATGCAACAAATATATTTTGATATATGTCTTATTAAAAATGATTTCAGCAAAAAGCGTCCATTGATAAGTGGAAAGGTATATTTAACCTGTTGCTGATCCTAATGAGATCAATTATTTTAGGTTTTCCTTCGATAATCCTGGATCTCATATTCCATTACAAACGACCTATACTCCACACAATCCGATCTTTACCGTTGCGTATTGTTAATACTATACCTTACTAATAACTCTTTTATCATATTTATTGCTTGGGTAATTTTGCGTCTGGGTAATTCGGATTCCTTATTTCCGCATACCAGGCATCCGCTTCTAAAGTTTTTTAAAGATATTTCTGCTTGCTATTAGAAAACGTTATTCCCCGCTAAAGCCCTATTACAACCGATTAACGAATAACCAAACACCCATGACAACATGGTGATGACAGATATGATGGTAAAAAATTCGATCACTGTCGCAAGTTGTGGAATGGTG
>CAIXAQ010000903.1 GCA_903917425.1 uncultured Bacteroidales bacterium | reverse complement strand
GCACTCTTCTGGCATATGAACTCGGTAATGAAGCTGAATCCTCAGTATAAAGAGATAGAACTTTCATGGGTTGGCGACTTCAATCCTAAAATGCGTATGCTTCACGAAGCCGTGGGTGGGGTGTTTTCGAAAAGGCATATTACATACCGTAACTACTTTACCCTTGAGGCAGCAGCCGGGCGATCCACAATTATACCGGTTGATACAAAAGAAAAAACTAACCGGATTGAGTGATTGCAATAAAAAAAATCTTTTATTGAGTACCATTCTATAAATCATTATATTTGCAACTAATTAATAACTAAAAGAATTGTATCGCGGTTGATTGTTAAAATCAATCTTTAAAATTCATTGTTTAACAAATCCAAATAAAATGAAAACAACTTTACTCTCTGTTTTTGCGCTTGTAGTCGGCATTACTGCCTCGGCCCAAAAGGCGTCGTATGTTCCATCAAACAAAGCCAATTTTACGTTACCGGCAACTTACGTTGCCCCTGAACGCGAGCCGGCAGGTTCTACAAAACTGTTTCAACCGGGTGATGGCCCTAAAACAGATTTGGTGTTTGAAGAAGTGATTGGCCAGACCACCTACGATCTGCAATCGAATTCGGGCATTCAAAACCGTATTTATGCCTATCCTGATGGAACCATAGGCGCCGTGTGGACCCAGGGATATCTCTCAGGAGCTTCCTATAGCGACAGGGGAACCGGTTACAATTACTTTAACGGCACAAGCTGGGGAGCCATTCCTACAGCTCGCATTCCTTCGGAAACGGCAAAATGCGGATGGCCTTCATACGCTCCTCTGGGAGCTGGCGAAATGGTTATTTGTCATAAGAGTGTTGGTGCACTGAATTTTACCAAACGTGCAGTGAAGGGCACAGGCGCATGGACAACCGTTGATATTCCCGGTACCACCAATTACGCATGGCCACGGGCTATCACCAATGGCAATACCATTCACCTCATAGTGAATACTTACGCCTTATACCAGGGCCTGACCAATGCATTGGTTTATATGCGTTCGCTCAATGGCGGAACTACCTGGTCGGCACCGGTTGTGCTTCCTGGTTTAGATGCAGCCTCCCTCCCGATACATACTGTTGGATTTACAGGATTTGGCGGTGATGAATATGCATGGGCAGCACCACATGGCGATACCATTGCTTTTGCAGTGGGTCATAATTTAGGTGGTATCTGGATCATGAAATCCTTTGACAATGGTACAACCTGGACCAGGACAACTGCATACGAATTCCCCCAGTTTACCAGTACCGTCAGTCCTGCTTTTACCACATTTGATGAAATTTTTGCCATTGCTCTTGATAATGTAGGTAAAGTGCATATGGTTACCACCCGATACGGGATTGCTTCCTATGATGCTACTGTTCCTTCGTGGAACTATTACCCAACCACCGACGGTATTGTTTACTGGAACGAAGACATGCCAAAGATTGATACAGCCATCTATAACTATCCCGATTCGCTCATAGCCCACGGGATGTGGTTAGGCAGCATGATCGATTATGATAACAACGGCACTATCGATTTCCCTGACGCAGGAACCGGCAATGTACCCTGGGGTGATTACCGTTACGTAGGTCCATCAAGTTTTCCTCAAATCTGCATAGATAAAAGCAACAATATGTTTGTTTCGTATTCAGCTTTACGCGAAGATCTGGTAAATACAGGTGCCAGCCCTACCATTCAGCTTTACAGGCATTTATATACAGTTTCGAAACTGGCCGGCCAGACGACCTGGTCCGATCCAGTTGATTTAAACGATGATATTATTCACAGCTACGACGAAGTGGTTTGGGCTACTATGGTACTTTCGAACGACGGGAAAATGCATTTCTTATGCCAGATGGATCCTGAACCAGGCACATCAATAGGTGCTGATCTCGATGCCCCTGGCGATAATTATATGACCTACATCAACTTCCCTACATTTGTAAGCACCAAGCCTGCTGATGTATCAAAAGACGTAAACGTTTCGCCCAACCCGGCCAGCGATTATGCTGACGTAAAGGTAACGCTCAAAGATTCCCAGAAAGTAACGCTCAATGTATTTGATGTTATGGGCAGGCTTATTGCAAGCAATAATTACGGCGAAATGGGTACTGGTAGTCATACTTTTAAAGTGAATACCGAAAATTTACCTTCAGGCATGTATGTTTTTACCGTACAGGTTGGTACCAGCCAAACGTCAAAAAAGGT
>CAIXAQ010000902.1 GCA_903917425.1 uncultured Bacteroidales bacterium | reverse complement strand
TAATAGCATCTAACATTTCATGAGCTTCCGACTTTTGAAAACTCTTTAAGTTTTCCAATTTAATAAATAAATCAGCCTCTGTTTTAATTGCTAAGGCTGTTATTGATACTTTTCGGCCAATTTTAATATCCTGTTTTTTCAGAGCTCTATCGAAAAAGTACTTTGCTATTAAAGCAAAAATATTGACTATAAGAAAAACTATGAGAGTAATCATAAGCCCATTACTCTCATCTACCGCTGAGCCCGGGGCAACAACGTTCTTTGCCAATTGCTCAGCACCAATTACATTCATTAACACCATCATATTTGATTTAAATTAGCATAAGAAATTACTGTTTAATTTTACACTTTCCCACCACCCCCTTCATCAGCACCGGACATAGTGGCTTAATCGTATTTTTCAATTGCTCATTGATTCGTTTACGAGTTTCCAAAGTATGATAAATGGTTACTATTGCTTCCTGAATTTTGATATCTGGGATTGGGATTTTAATTTCTTTGAACCGTTCCCATTCCAAACTAGCTCTTACGCTACTATCACTGATAAACCAACCATATCTGTTAAACTCTGGACGATAAAACCATAGCATAAGAAATTCAGGCAATACATTAGTTTTATCTATCACTTCAAAAACTAAATACGCAGGGGAAATAATTGCAGGTTCATCATAGGAATAAATTACAACTCTTACTGTTTCATCTCTGCCAACTTGCATTGCACTATATGCAAATTGCTCTTTTTGAACTATTTTATATTTCGATAAATCAGTTTCGCCAACATTTGCTTTTGAAGGCATGAAAACTTTGCAAACGTTAATTCCGAGCAGATTTGATATGGTTTTAATTTTATTTCTATTATCAACTAATTGAACTAATTCACTTAAAGGTTGATGATTATCAATTTGCTTTAATTTGTCCATTGAAGAATTGCAAATCAACTGCAAATCAGCCAAGCTGTTTTCGTAGGTTTTTTGGTTGGTTAGTAATCCATTATAAAGAGCAACATATTTTCGCTGTTCGTCAATATCAGGAATTGGGATTTGAATTTCACAAAAACGTTCCCATTCCAAACTTGCTCTTACGCTGCTATCACTAATAAACCAGCCATATCTGTCCGATTCGGGCCGGTGAAACCACATCATCATATATTCGGGCAGAAACTCATTTTCGTCTTTTACCTCAATAACCAAATAAGCTGGTGAAATAATTGCAGGGTTTTCTCCTGCATACAATGCAAGGCGAATTGTTTCATCTCTGCCTACCTGCATTGCGCTATAAGCAAACTGTCCTTTTCGAATGATTTTGTATTTCGACAAATCACTTTCGGAAGTATTGGCAACCGAAGGCATAAAGTTCTTTGTAATGTTTATGCCTAATAAGTTAGTAACCGCCAAATCTTTATTGCGTTTGTCAACTAATCGGATGTAATCGCCAATACGCTTATAGCTCATAGCCTAAAGTTTTAAAAGCGTTTATCAGTTGCTCCTGCGATTGCTTTTCTTCGTTCAAAAGTAGTTTGAAATCTTTTTGTATCCGCTTCATTTCGGTGTCAAAGTCAATCTTGCTGTCGCGGTCGATAAATTGAATATACTTGCTTGGCACAAGTGAAAAATCATTGGCTTTTAATTCTTCAAAATTGGCAGAGTAACAATATTCCGGAACATTTGTATAGTTGGTTTTATAATCGGCCTGTTGCCAATTGTGAAAGTTTTCGGCTACTTTGGCAATATCTTCGGCGGTAAGTTCAATAAACATTTTTTCGTATTCCGTTCCCCAGCGCCTTAAATCAACAAACAGTATTTCATTTTCACGTTCGCGGTAGTTTTTCTGTTTTCCGTTAATCTCAATGGTTCTTGCTTTTTTGTTTTTGTTCAGAATCCAAAGCGTAACGCTGATGTCGGTAGTATAAAAAGTATCCCGCGGAATAATGATAATGGCTTCTACCACATTGTTTTCAATGAGTTTACGGCGGATTTTATATTCTTCGCCGCCACCACTCAAAGCCCCGTTTGCCAAAATAAAACCTGCCACACCGTTTTCCGAAAGTTTGGAAACCATATTCAAAATCCAACCATAGTTGGCGTTGCTTTTTGGTGGCACATTGTAACCACGCCAGCGCGGGTCGTTTATTAATTCATTTTCACCTCTCCAATCTTTTTGGTTAAAAGGCGGGTTAG
>CAIXAQ010000901.1 GCA_903917425.1 uncultured Bacteroidales bacterium | reverse complement strand
GAAAAAGGGGCTAACTTTGCGAAAAACCATTTTCAAACATTTAAAATTACAACCATGCAATTTTTTATTGACACAGCCAACCTGGATCAAATCCGGGAAGCAAATGAACTTGGAATTCTCGATGGCGTTACTACCAACCCTTCGCTTATGGCAAAAGAAGGTATTAAAGGCCGTAAAAATATCCTGAAACATTATGTTGACATTTGCGAAATTGTGGATGGACCCGTAAGTGCAGAGGTTTTATCAACAAATTTCGATGAGATGATTGTTGAAGCTCACGAACTTGCCGGTTTGCATAAAAATATTGTTGTAAAAATACCCATGATCAAAGACGGCATAAAAGCAATCCGGTATCTGACTGATCACGGGATTGCAACCAATTGCACCTTGGTATTTTCGGCCGGGCAGGCACTCTTGGCTGCCAAAGCAGGCGCTACCTATGTTTCGCCTTTTATTGGGAGAATTGACGACACCAGTTATGACGGTCTTCTGCTCATCGAACAGATAGTTGGCATTTACAGGTACCATGGTTTCGAAACCCAGGTTCTGGCAGCTTCCATCCGTAACGTTAATCATATTGTGAAATGTGCCGAACTCGGCGCCGATGTCATCACCAGCCCCTTGTCATCCATACTTGGATTGTTGTATCATCCGCTGACGGATCTTGGCATGGCAAAGTTTATTGAAGATACAAAAAAAATGGATTTGTAACAAATTGTTATGGCTTTGCTGATTAAGTTATATCCCGACAATCCCAATGAGCGCCAGATGCGCATTGTTGTTGAATGTTTGCGCGACGGAGGTATAGTGGTTTATCCGACGGATACCATATATGGCATTGGCTGCGATATTTTTAAAGGCAAATCGATTGACAAGATATGTGAATTAAGAGGAATAAAACCGGGCAAAGCGATGTTCTCATTTATCTGCTCCGATCTGAGCCAGTTATCGGATTTCTGTAAACCCATTGAGAACAATATCTTTAAAGTGATGAGAGCTAACCTGCCGGGACCTTTTACATTTATTCTGAATGCGAGCAACAATGTACCACGGCATATTCAAAGCAAGCGTAAAACCGTTGGAATCCGGATCCCGGATAACCAGGTTACTTTGCAGATAGTCAGGCTATTAGGAAACCCTATAATGTCAACATCGGTTCATGATGACGATGAAATACTGGAATACACTACCGATCCCGAATTGATTTACGAAAAATTTGCTGATCATGTCGATCTGGTTATTGATGCCGGTTTAGGCGGCAATATACCATCAACGGTGCTCGATTGCACCGATGGCGTGGTCACTTTAGTGCGCGAAGGAAAAGGAATACTTAAATATTAAGAACGCTCAGCATATTCTGTGCATTACTCAGTTTAACGATATTACCCATATTTTGGCCGAAAAATTTGGTATTCCGTGGAAATAAGGCCGATTCATCAGGCAAGAATCAGAAATAGCGGAATGTATATATCTGAATGTCAATGACAAGAAAAATATTTTCATTCGGAGTTGCATAATAGGTTAAAAGATGTACCTTTGCACCCTCAAAATAACAAGGATGATTTGCTAGCTCAGTAGGTAGAGCACATCCCTTTTAAGGATGGGGTCTTGGGTTCGAATCCCAAGCAGATCACTGGAATAAAATACAACCGTTTGTAAATCATGTATTTACAAACGGTTTTTTCTTTTTACGTGCTATTTTACGGCTATTGTAATCATTAAGTGCCAAATTGTTATAAATATTGTCACTCGGAAGGCATAATATTCATGGATTGAATCCCTGAGGAAAATGATATTTCTGAATTTATAGAAAGCTTTTTAAGACTTGATAATCAATTGGCAAAAGCCACCTTTCATTTGAATCAATTCTATTTCATATAATCAGGTCTGGTTTACAATGGATTAACAATCTCTAATTTTTATTGCAAAATGCATCGATATATATTCCTGAAACGTATAACTTGCGCACTCAAACCGCTTACCTTTAGCTTAAAATTCATCAACCTCAACGCCACACTATGTTTTCAAAAGAAATTTACATTCAGCGACGCGAAAAGCTGCGTAAATCAACAGGCTCAGGGCTTATCTTGCTCCCGGGAAATGATGAAAGCCCTATGAATTATGCCGACAATGGGTACCATTTCAGGCAGGACAGCACTTTTCTGTATTTCCTGGGATTGAATCATCCATTTCTTGCAGGTGTATTGGATTGCGATACGGGCGAAGATAAAATTTTCGGGAATGATCTTACCGTAGAGGATTTTGTTTGGATGGGCCCACAGCCTACTCTTGCAGTACAGTCTTTACAGGCCGGGGTTACAAAAACCGGGAATATTGCATCTTTGGTCGTTTTGCTGGAAGAAGCGAAGGCAAAAGGCCGCAAAATCCATTTCCTGCCACCCTACCGTTCCGAAAATAAAATCAAGCTTTTTGAATGGCTCGGTATTCAGCCAGCTGAATCGAAAGCAAAGGCTTCG
>CAIXAQ010000900.1 GCA_903917425.1 uncultured Bacteroidales bacterium | reverse complement strand
ATATTGAGAAAAACAGATAGAAGTAAAATTTATTCTTACTGAAGCGAATTAACAAAGCAGCACCAATAATTAGAATCATATATACAAGTGCGGTAAAATATCCTGATATCAATATGACCATAATAAGTAAGATTAAACAAATGATGTGGAAAGCCTTTTTCCTGATGGTAAAGACCAATATACCTATTATAATCGGAATTGCATTAATTGTGCCAAATGGAGTTATAACTACCCACCATGGGTAGGACATTTTTGATAAAGCTTCATTTTGTAATCGGGATATCAATGGATGCGTTATTTCCGCCAGCAATTGTATGGTGCTGGAAATGACTAAGAAAAGCAGGGCTAATTTGCCCAAACGCCATGTGAAATCATCGTTTTTGTAATATATTATAATTTCGACTAATACAACTGGTGCAATGTAAGCATAAAATAAACCTTTTATTCCTTCACCAAAAGGGGCTCTGAATTCATATTTCCCACTGAATTGCTGAAGTGTATAAATTAATAGTATTGCAATTGCGATGAGCATGGAGCTTCTGAAAAATATTATTGGATTATGTGCAAATGAATATACAATAACTAATGCTATTGCAGGCCAAAAGGCAGGAATGCCAGTATATGCCTTGAATGCAGGAAGCAATATGCCTATTGAAAGATAGATCAGTAAAAACTCTATTATGATATTCTTTTTTGAAAAAGCCATTGCAGAAATTAAGATTATTTGGTATCGAAAAAAGTTATGTTTAATTCTTTAGTGGTTTTATTATTGCAAATCTTTGCCTAATATGAGCCCATAGGCTTTCAGAATATCGGGTACTATATTATTGATACCAATTAAAGCCGGGGCATATTGAAATGAAGATTCTGAAAGTGCCTTCCGGAGATCAGGATTGTTTAATAGAAGAATTATCTTCTCGGCGAGTTGTGGGATATTGTTTTTTTCGACCAGAATAATTCTTTCTTCCGTGTTATTCAATTCAGGGATGCCGCCTACCGCGTAAGCGATAACGGGTAATTTCATATACATACTTTCGACTATTGTTCCTGGAATAATATCGTGATGTGTCGGCAATACGCATATTTCGGCATTAACTGCGTGTTTATATATATCCTGCTGATCATCAAGGAAGCCCACCCAAACGACATTTGTTTCAATTGCAAGAAGTTTAATCATGCTTTTCAAATGTTGTTTGTATGATTCACTTACAGGGCCAATAATATGCAATGATATATCCGCTTTTTCTTTTTTTACTAACGATAAGGCCTGAAGTAAATCTTCGATACCCTTATCTTTACACACTCTGGCAAAAAAAACAATATCATAAGAAGAAGGTCTGCCGTCTTTAATCATGTCGGGTATCGTAACAGTGTAATTGTGAAAGTGCAAGTTTGCTTTCGAATTCATTGATAATGCAATCTCGCTCATTTCCTTAGTTCGTGTGCCAAAATGATAAATTTGCTTCATGATCAAATCTTCCATTTCTATCCTTTTCTTTTCCTTCCTGTTATTGGTACTTGAATTCCGGACATAGCCCTGTATAGTGAGTAAAATAGGGTATTTCTTTAATAAGGGAATGATACCGGAAGAGTAATAAGGATTTTCGGCACCATGTAAATGGATTATATCAGGATTTATTTTTAATATGATTTTACTGATTTTAGATCCAATATAATGATAATTTGAGCCAAAAATTAACCTGAAAAGAGTATTGACTTTCTGGGGGAATAAAAAAAAACGCAAGGAATAGAAATGATAATGGATATCGTTTTTAGTGAAATTGGAATTTGTATAATTAAAGATATTGGGAGCCACTATGTGCAGTTCAATTGTGGATTGGGACTTAAATAAGCCGATAAGGTTACTGATCCAAGGGGCAAATGTGTGTACGCCAGGAGTGTTGAAATAATCTTTAATTTCCTGGTTTGCAAAATGACAGAGCCATACAACTTTCAGCTTTTTATTATTTGTTCCAGACTCCATGCGCTTTTTGATTGATGAGTTTGTTGGTTTGATAAATTTGAATGGGTATGCCGATACTATTTATTATACAGGTGGCAAGCATAACGCCCGCCAATTGCAATGGACTTTTTGCCAATAAAATTGCTAATGGGATATAAAATATAAATATAAATATTACTAATCTTGAACTTAGGAAAAGTTTCCCCATTCCATTGATAAATTGTGAGTAGGGTGAAAGAAATACGTTGATAATAGCGTATAGTGCCATAGTAGCTGAAACGACAAAGGGAATGGCTATATTT
>CAIXAQ010000899.1 GCA_903917425.1 uncultured Bacteroidales bacterium | reverse complement strand
GGTGCAGTGAAAGCTGGACTGAATTTAGATGACTTAAAAGGTTTTCCCGTTCCATTAGCATCGCTCGAAGAACAGCAGCTAATCGTTAATCAATTAGAAAGCAAACTCACCGTTTGCGATAAAATAGAAGAAACCATTAGCCAAAGTTTGCTGCAAGCGGAAACATTAAGGCAAAGTATTTTGAAAAAGGCGTTTGAGGGGAAATTAGTATGTCTGAACTATGATTCAGATGATGTGTATGATAAACATGAAATATTGATTGCTGCTGAAGAACTGGTTTCGTATAAAAAGAGTTCATAAATTTCATAATAATCACATCAATCACAGTTCAGACAATAAATGATGACATTTGCAGATCATATAATTGAGTTTAACCAATCCCTTGATTTTACCGGCAAAATGCCCGCTGGAATCAGGTTACTGAATCCTTTCAGAGAAAACAGTGATATACTGGCAGTTTCATCATCATTTTATAAGAAATACTACAACGATCATAATCAGCGGCATTTGATAATGGGCATAAACCCGGGCAGGTTTGGCGGAGGTGTAACCGGCGTACCTTTTACGGATACCAAGCGGCTTACAAATGAATGCGCCATTCCCTATTCCGGCAAAGAAACCCACGAACCTTCATCCGTATTCGTTTACGAAGTGATTAAAGTCTACGGCGGAACCAACCTGTTTTACAACGATTTTTACATCAATTCAATCTGCCCGCTTGGCTTTACAATCATTGATACCAAAGGGAACGAAAAGAATTACAATTATTACGACAGCCGCGAATTAACCGAAACAGTCTACCCGTTTATTATTGAAAGCATTCAGAAGCAAATTGAATTCGGCATAAAAACGGATATTTGCTTTTGTTTCGGAAACGGGAAAAATGAGAAATTTCTGCGGGCATTAAACGAAGAAAAAGCTTTCTTTAAAACCATTGTTGCCCTGGAACATCCACGCTTTGTGATGCAATACAAAGCCAAATCGAAACAGCAATACATTGATAAGTACACCAATGCATTTAACCTGGTAAAGTGATTAACATTACCTCATGTATACTTTCTAAAGTTTCCAGCAGCTGAAATTTTGAACAAAACATTCTGAAAATGACGTTTGTCGGCCATTTATTGAAAATCATGCTAACTTTGGCAATGAGTATTATAGTTGTGACAACAAAGATTTAGTCGAAATGAACATAGAGCGCATAAAACGTTTGGTGAAAGAAAAAGAGAATATCCGCCTTGAATTTAAGAAGGCTGCCGCGGCTTTACCCGATAATATTTTCGAATCAATCTGTGCCATGCTCAATCGCGATGGAGGAGATATTATCCTGGGTGCAAACGATAAAGGCGATATTCTAGGAGTGGAAGAAACCCAGGTTTCAACCATGGTTACCAACCTGGTAAATCTTTCCAACAATCAGCAAAAGCTTGATCCTCCTTTTATTCTTTTCCCGCAAAAATACGAGGTAAAAGACAAATGGATTATTCATATCCAGGTGCCGGCCAGTTCGCAGGTTCATAAATCTACCGGTGTTATTTTTGACCGCAGCAACGACGGCGATTTCAGGGTAACTCATGCCCACCAGATTGCCGAAATACACAATCGCAAACGAAACCATTACACCGAAGGAATAATTTATCCGGCTCTTCGGTTTGAAGATTTTAAAGCGGAATTATTTCCAAAAATCAGAAACCTGATCAGCAGCAATAATTCCAATCATCCCTGGCTGGCTTTAAACGAAAAACAGATGCTGGAAAAAGCCGGTTTGTGGAAACGCGATTTTCAAACCGGGCAGGAAGGCTATACTTTAGCGGCTGCGTTACTGTTCGGGAAGGACGAAGTTATTCAGCAGATTGTTCCTCATTATAAAATAGATGCATTAGTTAGAATACAAGATACTAGTCATTATGATGACAGGGAATATATTCAAACTAACCTGGTTGAAGCCTACGAACAGTTAATGGCATTTGTTTCCAGGAGCCTTCCCGACAAGTTTTATATGGAAGGAGATCAACGGGTAAGCCTGCGCACTAAGAT
>CAIXAQ010000898.1 GCA_903917425.1 uncultured Bacteroidales bacterium | reverse complement strand
GTGATTTTAAGAATTTCACACGGCTGTTGCCTGAGCAGGTTTCGAACTGGCAGTGTTCGGGTGATTTCTGCTCATTTGAAGTGAGAGGTCTCCCAGAAATTGGCTTAAGGATTATCGAAAAAACGCCCTTTACCGGGATAAGTATGAAAAGTGAAGGAAAACTTCCGTTCAATTTTACTTTCAATACATTTTTTAAAGAAACCGAATCACAACGATGTGAGGTACAATTGGTTATTGATTCGGACATGAATCCTTTTATTGCCGTGATGGCTGCAAACCCCTTGCAAAATTTCGTCGACATGCTTCTATCGAAGCTTAAAGAAGAGATGGAGAAATGAGTTTACAATGGACAGCTGACAATTGATAATGGACAATGGACAGTTAACAATTACCGTTAATACATAATATTCAAGTTATTTGATTTTTGTAATCATCTTATATTTAGTATTTCATATAAATATACCCCTATTTCAATTACTCATTTTGCTTTTTTTAAAGAACAACTGAGTTTGGCATTTAACCGATAGCAGAGCTAAAACAGATATTCTGAAAAGTTTTCTTTTCCCGGCCAGAATGATTTTTTTTACAACTAAAGTCCATTTCAATCCGCTCCCATTGTCCATTGTCCATTATCCATTGTCCATTGCCCATTATCCATTGTCCTATATCCCACTGAAGTAAAAGCTGATATAAAAAATTACCCCCGTCCCGATAAACGCCGGAACAGGGGTAAAGTTTTATTGAATTGCTTCAGATTTAATTTTTAACCAGTTTCCCTGTTTGAATAATTCCGGAAGCCTGGTCGGTAAGTGTTACGAAATACATTCCATTCCGCAAATTCCTGATATCAACGTCTACTCCGCCGGATACAAAACTCACCTTGAAATCGGTTACCTGTTTCCCGCTTGCATCAAATATCTGGATTTTTCCTTCCAGCATTCCACTGTTTGCGATCTCGATATAGACCTGCTCTCTGGCTGGGTTCGGGAAAATTTTCAGGGAACTCTCACCATCAGGAACACGCTGAATATCTGAGCCTTTTTCTACATCAAGCAGCGACTTTTCTTCGAAAATGTAGTCGCGGTAAGTGGAGCTGTTATTGAGTAGAGCCACGGCAAAATTCGAGTTATCGCCTTTCTTATCTTCAATAACTTTCAACCTTTCAATTGTTGCTTCCGGTAAGTTGACACTTCCATTCTCAATCATGTCAAGATCGCTAAGTCTTAGAAGTTTGTAATCAGCCTCATCAGGATTTTCAGGATTAAAACTGTCTAAACTCAACCTGGCGGCAGCAAAATCAGCATGTTTATAATAGTAATTATATTTCAGTACTGATTTTTCATTTGGCGTTAAGGAAGTCGCGGCAAGAATTTCGTTTAGTAACGACATATCCGGATTTTCGAGGGAGGAAATAATCATATTGGCATCATCGAACTGCGTATTTGACGACTTGAGTATCTCAATATAATTATTTACCAATGCATACGAACCGGCAGTGCCATTCACAACTTTAGACATAGCCGCATAATTATCGCACACATATTTGATATTCAGGTTTCCCTGCGAAGGCATATTATAAATCTGGTGGCCGCAGGATGCTGTTGAATGGTATGGCCTGTTACTTACAATCTGAACAAACGGGAACGAAATATTGAACATCCCGAAGTTATCAGCAACCTGGATCAACGTATTACTGTTGATATCAACCGCCGTATTAAAATTGCTCCACAGAGTGTTCAATCCGGGATCTGCCGGGGTCAAAGTCCCGATATTTCCCGAATAACCTGACGCATTTATACCTACAAAATTGTAGTTATAAAGGTAATTGTTCCGGATTTTCGGAAGCTGTGCCGGCAGGAATGACCTGATGTCCAACGAAGTATAACAATCTGTGACACAATTGCTTGACACTTCGCTTAAGGTCGACAGGTTGATGGTATAAATTCCCC
This sequence comes from uncultured Bacteroidales bacterium, assembly GCA_903917425.1. Lineage (GTDB taxonomy): Bacteria > Bacteroidota > Bacteroidia > Bacteroidales > UBA4417 > UBA4417. The sequence goes on along the minus strand of CAIXAQ010000898.1, from coordinate 677 downwards.
TGGTGTTGGTGAAATTTCTCATCTTAATTGAATTACAGGTAATATAATTCTTCACTGTACCCGTTCCGTAGAAATAAATACCATTAATATCAGGATCAACAATGTCATTATTGCTGATCTGGAAGTTCTTGGCATTCGTCGCTATTATTCCATACCTGAAGCCGTTGATTTTATTGTTAACGATGCTCACGTTGGACGAATACTGGGCGTAAATAGCTGAATTACTGTTGTATTTATTGAAGTTATTTGATAATTCATTGTTGTTGACCTCAATAACAGAACTGTTTGAATTGTCGATATAAATTGACGAAGGGGGTGCTACAGCAGCCGTATTCACTTCAATTTTATTGTTTTCGATGTTGGTTGGATACAAAGCCGAATTTAATAAAATTGAATAAGTCTGATCGGTAAAGGTGTTGGTTGAGAACAATCCGCCGCCTTTTATCTGGTAGATACCATAAGTGCGCGGATTAGCCGAAGCTTTTGTGTTTACAAATCCATTTTGTGAAACCTGCTGGCTTAACCTGGTCGAAGTTGTGTAAATTCCGTAAGTACTGCTGTTGTTCACAAAACTGTAACAGCTTTTATACACAGGGAAAAACTGCTCGGTAACAAACTGGTTGCCGGTGATGGGATGCGAAAAATTACTGCTGTTTTCGACCCTGATTCCATAGTTG